>JABTUF010000001.1:600000-756021 GCA_015075645.1 Burkholderiales bacterium
GATTCCACGTTCGTGTGGCTGAACCTCGGGTTCCTGCTCCTGACGACGCTGGTGCCGATGCTGACCGCGCTCGTCGGCGACAATCCGTCGCATCCGCGCGCCGCGGTGCTCTACGGCGCGAACCTGGTCGCGATCCTCGCGGTCGAGGCGCTGATGTGGCGGCACATGTGCCGCGGGCTCCACAACGAGACCGTGTCCGACCCCGAGGCGCTGTGGCGCTTCGTGCGGCGGCGCTTCGCGCTCGCGATCGGCATCGTGCTGGGCGGCATCCTGGCCGCGCTGGTGGAGATCCGGCTCGGCATCACCTCGGGCCTCGCGTCGTACTCGTACCTGCTGCTGCTCGCGGCGGGCGTCGCGCGGCCGCTGTTCGGGTCGTTGCGCCGGCCGCAGGACGGCGGGCCCACGCGCCTGTGACCGGTGCGCGGGCTCAGCGGCCGGGGAGGAGCCCGCGCATGCCGCGCATCATCTTGTGCATGCCGCCCTTCGCGACGAGCTTCATCATCTTCTGCGCCTGCTCGAACTGCACGAGCAACTGATTCACCTCCTGCACCGGTACGCCCGCGCCGGCGGCGATGCGCCGCTTGCGCGACGCCTTCAGCAGTTCGGGCTTCGCGCGCTCCTGCGCGGTCATCGAAGAGAGGATGCCTTCCTGCCGGGCGATCCGCCGTTCGTCGACCTGCGCGTTCGCCGCGGCGGCCTTGAGTTCGGCGGGCAGCTTGTCGACGAGCCCCGCGAGCCCGCCCATCTTGCGCATCTGGCCGATCTGCTGGCGGAAGTCCTCGAGATCGAAGCCCTTGCCCGATTTCACCTTCTTCGCGAGCTTCTTCGCCTCGTCGGCGTCGACCGACCGCTGCGCCTGCTCGACGAGCGACAGCACGTCGCCCATGCCGAGGATGCGCGAGGCCATCCGCTCGGGATGGAAGGTCTCGAGACCGTCGATCTTCTCCGAGACGCCGGCGAACTTCACCGGCGCGCCGGTGACCGCCCGTACCGAAAGCGCGGCCCCGCCGCGCGCGTCGCCGTCGAGCTTGGTCAGCACCACGCCGGTGAGCGGCAGCGCGTCGCGGAACGCCTTCGCCGTGTTGACCGCGTCCTGGCCCGCCATCGCGTCGACGACGAACAGCGTCTCGACCGGGTTCACCGCGGCGTGCAGCGCGGCGATCTCCTTCATCATCGGCTCGTCGACCGCGAGCCGCCCCGCCGTGTCGACGATCAGCACGTCGTGGTAGTGCGTCTTCGCCCACTCGACCGCGTTGCGCGCGATCGCCTCGGGACGGTCGTTCTCGCTCGACGGGAACACGTCGACGCCGACCTGCGAGGCGAGCGTCGCGAGCTGCGCGATCGCCGCGGGCCGGTAGACGTCGGCCGAGGTGACGAGCACCTTCTTCTTCTGCTCGCGCAGAAGGCGCGCGAGTTTCGCCGCGGTCGTCGTCTTGCCCGCGCCCTGCAGGCCCGCGAGCAGGATCACCGCCGGCGGGCGCGTCGCGAGGTCGAGCGGCGCCGCCGCCTCGCCCATCAGCGCGGTGAGTTCGCGGTGGACCACCCCGACGAGCGCCTGCCCGGGCGTGAGCGATCCCGCGACCTCCTCGCCCAGCGCCTTCTCGCGGATCCGGGCGATGAAATCCTTGACGACCGGCAGCGCGACGTCCGCCTCGAGCAGCGCGAGCCGCACCTCGCGCAGCGCGTCGGCGATGTTCGCCTCGGTGAGGCGCGCCTCGCCGCGGAGGGTCTTGACGACGCGGGAGAGCCGCTGGGAAAGCGTGTCGAGCATGGGGACGACGCGAGCGCGCCTGCGCTACACTGGGAAGACCGATGATTCTACTGTACGCCGCCGTCGCGGCGGCCTATGCCGCTGCCGCCTGGGCGCATCGGCCCGGCCGCGCCCGGCCACGGGCCGCGCGCACCTCGCTGGTCGCGGTCGCGCTCTCGCTGCACTTCGTCGCGTTCGGCCTGGGCGTGGCGACGCCCGAGGGCCTCGACCTGTCGCTCACGCACGCGCTGTCGATCGTCGCCGCGCTCACCGTGACCGTCGCCCTCGGTACCGGCGCCCTCGAGAAGCTTCCGCCGGTGGCGATGGTCGTGCTGCCGGTGGCCGGCGTCGCCGCGCTGTTGCCCGCGTTCGCGCCCTCGGTCCACCGGTTCCCCTACGCGAGCGCGCCCTGGGCGATCGCCCACATCGCGGTCGCGCTGCTCGCCTACGCGTTCTTCATCGTCGCGGCCGCGCAGGCCCTCGTCATGACCGGACTGGAGAAGCGCCTGCATCGCGGCGTGACCGACGGCGACGCGACGCCTCCGCTCCTGACGCTGGAGAGCGCGCTGTTCCGGCTGATCGCGATCGGCTTCGTCCTGCTGTCGGCCGCGATGGCGAGCGGCGCGCTCTTCTCCGAGGAGATCTTCGGGCGTCCGTTCGAGTTCACCCACAAGAATCTGTTCACCGTCGCGTCCTGGCTCGTGTTCGGCGCGCTCGTCGTCGGCCGCTGGGGCTACGGGTGGCGCGGGCGCCGCGCACTGCGATGGATTCTCGCGGGGACCGTGCTCCTCATCCTCGCGTACCTGGGCTCGAAGTTCGTGCTCGAAGTCATTCTCGGGCGCTGAGCGTCCGAGAACGACTTCAGTAGTCAGTAGTCAGTTGACAGTTGACAGTGGCGGCGGCGATTCCGGCGGCGGCGCATTGAGCGCCGTTGCGGGACCGCTGTGACTCGAGCTCCGTGCGCACGGGGCTCGCCGAATCGATGTGAATTTCGTCCGGCTGATGCCGGACCTGCGAGAACCTCGCATCGGCGCTCGATGCGCCGCCACCGGACACGCCGCCGCTACTGCCAACTGCCAACTGTCAACTGACTCCTGAATGGACGGCATCCCGGTCTCGTCGCTCGCCACCGCGCTCGCGGTGCTGCTGATCGTCTCGGGCTTCTTCTCGCTCGCCGAGACCGCGATGATGGCGGCGAACCGGGTGCGGCTGCGCCACCGCGCGCAGCGCGGCGCGCCCGGGGCGCGCACCGCGCTGCAGCTCCTCGCGCAGACCGACCGGCTGCTCGGCGTCATCCTGCTCGGCAACAACCTGATCAACGCGGCGGCCGCGACGCTGACCGCGGTGCTGACCGAGCGTCTGTTCGGCGAGGGCCGCTACGCGCTCGCCGGTGGCACGGTCGCGATCACGTTCCTGATCCTCGTGTTCTCCGAGGTCACGCCCAAGGTCGTCGGGGCGGCCTACGCGGACCGGCTCGCGCCGGTCGCCGCGATCGTGCTCGCGCCGCTCCTCAAGATCGCGAAGCCCGCGGTCTGGTTCGTCAACCTGTTCGTCCAGGCGCTGCTTCGCCTGATGCGCATCGCGCCGCCGAAGGGCGACGGCGGCGCCCTGTCGCAGGAAGAGATCCGCGCGCTCGTCCTCGAGGGCAACCAATACTTCCGCGGCAAGCACCGCGCGATGCTCGCGAACCTGTTCGACCTCGAGGCGGTCACCGTCGAGGACGTGATGGTGCCGCGCCCGCAGATCCACGCGCTCGACCTCGCGGCAAAGCCCCAGCTCCTCCGCCAGCAGCTCGCGACGAGCTATCACACGCGGCTTCCGGTCTACGACGGGTCGCCCGACCAGATCATCGGCGTCCTGCACCTCAAGAACGTCGTCGGGCTGATGCAGGACGGCGAGGACATCGACCCCGAGTCGCTGCGCTCGCTCCTGCGCAAGCCCTACTTCGTGCCTGCGGGCACGTCGCTCCTGACGCAGCTGACGCAGTTCCAGGCCGATCGCCAGCGCATCGGCCTCGTCGTCGACGAGTACGGCGAGCTCAAGGGACTCGTCACGATCGAGGACATCGTCGAGGAGATCATCGGCGAATTCACGACGACCGCGCCCGATGCGGGCGACGGAATCCGGCGCGAGGCCGACGGCAGCGTCACGGTCGACGGCATGGCCTCGCTGCGGGCGGTCAACCGGCGGCTCGGAACCCGCTTCCCGCTCGGCGGACCGAAGACGTTGAACGGCCTCATCGTCGAACACCTGGGCGACATCCCCGAAGCCGGCACGTCGTTCCGCCTCGCGGGCCAGTCGATCGAGGTCGTCCAGACGCAGGACCGGGCGGTGAAAGTGGTCAGGCTGCTGCCGCCGGTGGGCCGCGCCGGCTCGCCTTTACAAAGCCCCCCCGAGAAGGCATCATCTTCTCGTTAAGTTTCATGGATTTGGCGTAACGACGCGAGGTGGTTTCGATCCTGCGCCCGAGGCACGAACGTTGCTTCGGTTCATGGTCCGGCCCCCCGCACCGCCAGCGACCCCACGATGGCCACCCACGCCGCCACGCGCAACCTGTCCGGCCTCGCGCGGGCCCTCGCCCAGCACGGGCTGATGCCCGAGTCGGAGGCGGACGCGCTGCAGAACCAGGCGCAGTCGGCCGGCGTCACCTTCGTCGAGCAGATCCTCACGAGCAAGCGCCTCTCGCCGCAGCAGATCGCGGCGTTCGGGTCGCGCGCGTTCGGCGTGCCGTTGCTCGACCTCGCGACCTTCGACCTCGACCAGTTCCCGAAGGAGTACTTCGACTCGAAGATCTCGCAGACGCGGCGCGTGCTGCCGCTCGCCAAGCGCGGCAACCGCCTGTTCGTCGCGGTCTCCGACCCGGCGAACCAGCAGGCGCTCGACGAAGTCCGCTTCAAGACCAACCTCGTCGTCGAGCCGGTCGTCGTCGAGGACGACAAGCTCGGGCAGGTCATCCACAAGATCCTCGACGCGTCGGGCGCGTCGCTCAAGGACGCGGCCGGCCTCGAGGACCTCGACGTCGAGGTCAAGGAGGCCGGCGCCACGCCCGAGGAGGACGCGGAGGTCGAGGACGCGCCGGTCGTCAAGTACATACAGAAGATCCTCGTCGACGCCATCGCCGCGGGCGCCTCCGACATCCACTTCGAGCCCTACGAGAAGTTCTTCCGGATCCGCTACCGGATCGACGGCGAGCTTTCCGAAGTCGCGCAACCGCCGCTCGCGATCAAGGACAAGGTCGCCTCGCGCATCAAGGTCATCAGCCGCCTGGACATCGCGGAGAAGCGCGTGCCGCAGGACGGCCGGATGAAGCTCGTGCTGTCGAAGACCAGGTCGATCGACTTCCGCGTCTCGACGCTGCCGACGCTCTACGGCGAGAAGATCGTGATGCGGATCCTCGATTCGTCGGGCATCAAGCTCGGCATCGAGGCGCTGGGCTACGAGCCCGACCAGCAGCAGACGCTGCTCGCGGCGATCGGACGCCCCTACGGCATGATCCTCGTGACCGGACCGACCGGCTCCGGCAAGACGGTCTCGCTCTACACCTGCCTCAACATCCTGAACCAGCCCGGCATCAACATCTCGACGGCCGAGGACCCCGCGGAAATCCAGCTCCCCGGCGTCAACCAGGTGAACGTCAACGAGAAGGCGGGACTCACCTTCGCCACGGCGCTGCGCTCGTTCCTGCGCCAGGACCCGGACATCGTGATGGTGGGCGAGATCCGCGACCTCGAGACCGCCGACATCGCGATCAAGGCGGCGCAGACCGGCCACCTGGTCCTGTCGACGCTCCACACGAACGACGCGCCTACGACGCTGACGCGCCTGCAGAACATGGGCGTGGCGCCGTTCAACATCGCCTCGTCGGTGATCCTGATCACCGCCCAGCGGCTCGGCCGGCGGTTGTGCGCGCACTGCAAGCGCCCCGAGGACATCCCGCCCGAGGCGCTCTTGCGCGCCGGCTTCGCCGAGGAAGACCTCGACGGCACCTGGCAGCCCTACGGGCCGATCGGCTGCGATCACTGCGGGGGCAGCGGATACAAGGGGCGCGTCGGGATCTACGAGGTGATGCCGATCTCCGACGACATGCGCCAGCTCATCATGCGCAACGGCAACGCGCTCGAGATCGCGGACCTCGCCCAGAAGGAAGGCGTGCGCAACCTGCGCCAGTCGGGCCTGCTCAAGGTCAAGGCCGGCGTGATGTCGCTCGAGGAAGTCGAAGCCTGCACCAACGAATGATCCGGGGTCGCTGATCCCGAGGGAGAGCGCCATGGCCACCGCCACCACCGCCGCACGGAAGTCGGACGTCCGGGAGCACACGTTCCTGTGGGAAGGCGTCGACCGCAACAATCGCCAGGTCCGCGGCGAGATGAAGGCGGCTTCCGAGACGGTGGTCACGAGCAACCTCCGCCGGCAGGGCGTCCGCGTCACCAAGATCAAGCGCCAGACCTTCCGCGGCGGCAAGCGCGTGTCGGAACGGGATGTCGCGTTCTTCACGCGCCAGCTCGCGACGATGCTGAAGGCCGGGGTGCCGCTGCTGCAGAGCTTCGAGATCGTCGCGCGCGGCCACAGCAACGCCCGCTTCTCGCGCCTGATGATGGACGTCAAGAGCCGCATCGAGGCCGGATCGAGCCTCGCCGACGCGTTCCGCCAGCACCCGGCCCAGTTCGACCAGCTCTACTGCAACCTCGTGGCGGCGGGCGAGAGCTCCGGGATGATCGACGCGATCCTCGACCGGCTCGCGACCTACAAGGAGAAGATCCTCGCGCTCAAGAGCAAGATCAAGTCGGCGCTGTTCTACCCGTCCGCCGTCGTCGCCGTCGCGATCATCGTGGTCTGGGTGATCATGATCTTCGTGATCCCGGCGTTCAAGGAGGTGTTCTCGAATTTCGGCGCATCGCTGCCCGCCCCCACGCAACTCGTCATCGACATCTCCGACTTCGTCGTGGCCTGGTGGTGGGCGGCCTTCCTGGTGATCGGCGGAGGCATCTTCGCCCTGTCGATCATGATCAAGCGCTCCGACCACGTGCGCTACACGGTCGACCGCCTGCTGCTGAAGCTCCCGGTCGTGGGCGAGATCCTCGAGAAGGCGACGATCGCCCGCTGGACGCGGACGCTCGCGACGATGTTCGCGGCCGGCGTGCCGCTGGTCGAATCGCTCGACGCCGTCGCCGGGGCGGCCGGCAACAAGGTGTACGCCAACGCGACGCGGCGCGTCCAGACCGACGTGTCGACGGGCACCTCGCTCACCAACGCGATGACCGCGACGCAGCTCTTCCCGAACATGGTGCTGCAGATGGTGCAGATCGGCGAGGAGTCGGGCTCGCTCGACGCGATGCTCACCAAGATCGCGGACTTCTACGAGCGCGAGGTCGACGACGCGGTGGCCGCGCTCTCGTCGCTGCTCGAGCCGCTGATCATCGTGTTCCTCGGCGTCGTCGTGGGCGGCCTGGTCGTCGCCATGTACCTCCCGATCTTCAAGCTCGGCGCCGTGGTCTGACGGCGGGGAACCGGTCCCGCGATGACGTCGCTCCTGGATCCGGCGGTCGCGCTGCCCGCGGCCGCCGTCCTCGGGTTGTTCGTCGGGAGCTTCCTCAACGTCGTCATCCACCGGCTCCCGAAGATGATGGAGCGCGGGTGGGTCGAGCAGTGCGCGGAACTGGCGGGACGCGAAGTCGAGCCCGCGCCGCGCTACAACCTGGCGGTGCCGCGGTCCGCGTGCCCCTCCTGCGGCCACGCGATCTCCGCCATCGAGAACGTCCCGGTCCTCTCCTGGCTCGCGCTGCGCGGCCGCTGCTCCGCGTGCAAGGTTCGCATCTCGCCCCGCTATCCGGCCGTGGAACTCGCCGCGGGCGCGCTCGCCCTGGCCGCGGTCTGGCGATTCGGCCCGACCTGGCAGGGGCTCGCGGCCTGCCTGTTCCTGTGGGCGCTGGTCGCGCTGGCGTTCATCGACGCCGACACCCAGCTCCTGCCCGACGACCTCACGCTGCCGCTCCTGTGGGGCGGCCTCCTCGCCAACCTGTTCGGCCTGTTCGTGCCGTTGTCGAGCGCGGTGATCGGCGCGATCGCGGGCTACCTCGCCCTGTGGACCGTCTACTGGCTGTTCAAGCTCATCCGCGGCAAGGAGGGGATGGGCCACGGCGATTTCAAGCTCCTCGCGGCGCTCGGCGCCTGGCTCGGTTGGCCGATGCTGCCGCAGATCGTCCTGGTCTCGAGCGTCCTGGGCGCGCTGGGCGGCATCGCGGCGATCGTCGCGCGCGGACGCGACCGGGCGGCGCCGCTCCCGTTCGGGCCCTGGCTCGCCGGCGCCGGCGCGATCGCGCTGTTCTTCGGGCCGCAGTTGAACGCGCTGTACCTGCGGTGAGCGTGGTCGTCGGGCTCACCGGCGGCATCGGCAGCGGCAAGTCGGCCGTCGCGGCGGCGTTTCGCGCGCTCGGCGTCGAGGTCGTCGATGCCGACGACGTGGCGCACGAACTCTCGGCGCCCGGCCGCGAAGGCCACCGCCGCGTCGTCGACGCCTTCGGCCGCGACGTCCTCGCCGCGGACGGCGCGCTGGACCGCACGAAGCTCCGTCTGCGCGCGTTCTCGGACCCGGGGTTCCGCGCGAGACTCGAAGACGCGCTGCACCCCGCGATCCGCGCCGAGATCCGGCGCCGTGTCGCGGCGTGGCGCGGCGACTACGGCGTGCTCGTCGTGCCGCTCCTCCTCGAGCGCGGCGGCACCGCCGACCTCGTCGACCGCGTGCTGGTCGTCGACTGCCCGGAGGACGAGCAGGTCCGCCGCGTCGGCCTCCGCAGCGCGCTATCTCCGGAAGAGGTCCGCGCGATCATGGCCACCCAGTCGTCGCGCGAAGACCGTCTCGCGCGCGCCGACGACGTGCTCGACAATGGAGGTCCGCCCGAGGCGATCGCGGCCGCGGTCGCCCGTCTCGATCGTTCGTACCGCGCACTGGCGGCGGCGCGGCGCGGCGCCCGGCCTTGATCCGCCGGGCGAATCGCGGACAATGGCCCCGATTCGACGCGACGTCCGATGATCCGCTACGAGCACCCGCTGAACGAGCGCATCCGCACGCTGATGCGGCTCGAGGACGTCCAGTCGCGCGCGCGCGTCTACGTGGCGAGCGACCTGCCGCAGGATCACCATGCGGCGCTCGCCGCCCTGTTCGAGATCGCGGACATCGCCGCGCGCGCCGACCTCAAGACCGAGTTGCTTCAGGAACTCGAGCGCCAGCGCCAGCAGCTCGTGCCGCTGCGCGCCAACCCGCGCATCGAGACCGGGGCGCTCGACGCGCTGCTCGCCGAGATCGACGCGGTCACGACCCGGCTGCTCGCCCCTTCGGGCAAGCTCGGTGCGCACTTGCGCGAGAACGAGTGGCTGATGGCCATCAAGCAGCGCAGCGCGATCCCGGGTGGCGTGTGCGAGTTCGATCTCCCCGCCTACCACTGGTGGCTTCACCGCGAGCCGGCGTCGCGGCGGGCGGACCTCGTCGGCTGGTACGCGCCGTTCGAACCGGTGTTCGACGGCCTCGCGATCGTGCTGAAGCTCCTGCGCGAGAACGGACGCACGACCCGGCACACCGCCTTCCGCGGCGTGTTCCAGCTCATGCTGACGACGACGAAGATCGCGCAACTCTTGCGCGTCACCGTCGCGCGCGACCTCGCCTGCGTCCCGGAGATCAGCGCGAACAAGTACGCGCTCAACATCCGGTTCATCGGCGTCACCGGCCTCGACCGCGGCAGCGTCTACGACCGCGACGTCGAGTTCGATCTCGCGTTCTGCAACCTGTGACCCGGGCAGCGCCCCCGGTGGAGCGCGCGAAGTCGGCGACGCGGCCTTGCCCGCAGTGCGGGCGGCCGGTGGCGTGGGGTCCCGCCGCGGCGTTCCGGCCGTTCTGCTCGGAGCGCTGCCGCGCGATCGACCTCGGCGCCTGGCTCACCGAGGCCTATCGGGTCCCGGCAGAGGACGCCGACGACCCGGAGTCTTCGGGCGAGGATCGCCGGGAATCGACGTAGATCGCGCCCCTGGCTGCGCTCGGGGCGTTCGACAACCCGGGCGATCGCCCGATGGTGATCACGGGTTGGTTCATGCGAGCGATCCGGCGGCGCGATGATGATGGGCGCGCGCGAATCGACCGCGCCATCGGTGCACACGCGAGGAGTTCGCGCGACGTGGTCACGCATCACGGCGCGTCGCGACGTCGTCCCGGCTGCGGGTTGACAGGTCTGGCCGAGGTTGGTTTGATTGACACGCAGCGCGGCGCATCCCCCCGGCCCGCGGACGGAGGCGGGGATGTCGGTGCGCGCGCGGGAGGCGAAGGGATTCCCGGAGGCGCGGAATGCGGCATCCGCTGCGCAAGGCCAGCTCGCGAATGGGCGCCCGGAACCGGCGACATGCGCCGCGGGCGACCGGTCCGACATGCGCGACGCGGACGTTCCCGAGCGCGGCGGATTCATCGCGGAACGCGGAGCCGGCCGCGGGATCGGCAGCATGAATCTCACCGCCTGTCTGCGCCGCCAGTCCGGCGAGCGTCCCGATGCTCCCGCGATCGTATGCGGCGCCACGGCCGCAGGCACGCCCGACGGCCTCGTCTACAGCTACGCCCGGCTCGATCGGGTCGTCGATGCGATCGCCCTCCGCGCATCCGGCTGGGACGTCGGACCCGACGAGTTCGCGATCCTCGACTTCAAGACGCACCTGCCGATCCTCCTGCTGAGATTGGGACTCGCACGGGCGGGCATCCCGTTCGCCAACAGCTCGTACCCCGGCGACCCGTCGCCGAGCGTGCACCTCGGGCACGACGGCGGCCCGCCCGGCCGACGCAGGATCATCGCCACGCCTGCGTGGTGGACCGATGCGAGCGGCGTGCCCGCACCGATGCACGCGGGCGGGGATGTGCTGCTCAAACGGCAGGCGACCTCGGGCACGACCGGCAGGCCCAAGCGCGTGCCGATCACCCAGGCGATGTACGCAGCGCGCTGGCATCGTCCGATCGGCGCTCCGCTCCCGCACAACGCGAGGTTGCTGTGCGTGAGCGGGCCGGGGGGCCTCGGATTCGGCTACGCCCTCTCGGTCTTCGAGGCGGGCGGCACGGTCGTCCTCCTCGGTCCGGGCGACGATCCCCTGGGCCTGGTCGATCGCCATCGGGTCAACGTGCTGGTCGCCTCGCCCTACGCCATCGACACGACGCTCCGGCACAGGCCGCCGGACGCCGCGCCGCCAGCGTCCCTCGAGCAGGTGGTGCTCTCGGGGGGTCGCCTGAGCGTCGAGTTGCTCCGCCTCGTATCCCGCCGGCTCTGCGCGAACATCATCGGCATGTACGGCTCGACCGAGACCGGCCCGCTCGCGGCGGGACCCGTCTCCGCCCTGCCCGAGACCGACGGTGCAGCCGGCTTCCTGCTGCCGGGCGCGGAGGTCCAGGCGATCGATGATCGCGGTGACGTCCTCCCGCCCGGCAGGATCGGCCAACTGCGGATGCGAACCCCCGGCCTCGCCCGCGAGTACCTCGGCGACCCGGAGGCGACGTCCCGCGCGTTCCGGGACGGCTGGTTCCACCCGAACGACATCGGCACGGTGACGCCCGACGGCGTTCTCGTGATCACCGGACGCGGCGACGATCTCATCAATGTCGGCGGTTCCAAGTTCGCCCCCGAGGTGATCGAACGCGTGTTGCTTCGCGTCGCCGGATTGCGGGAGGCGGCCGCGTTCGGCGTCCCGGACGCGCTCGGCAAGGACACCCTGCATGCCGCGATCGTCGCCGACGATGACCTCGACGCGGGCGCGATCCTCGCAGCGTTTCGATCCACGCGCGGGATTCCGCCGCCCCAGGTGGTGCTCAGGGTTCCGCACCTGCCGCGCGGCGAGAACGGCAAGGTCGACCGCCAGGCGCTCGTGCGCCTCGCGGAAACAGCAGGGCGCCGGCCCGGCCGGCCCGCATGACGCGGCGCATCCGCCGCGAACGACGGTCCTTCTATTTCGGCGCCAGTCCGATGTGACCGGTGAGCGCCTTCATGCGCGCGGCATCGCGGGCGACCGTTTCCGCGAGTTCCGCGGGCGTGCTTCCGACGAGCAGTTCGGCACCCTTCGCGTACCGCTCGCGGATCTCGGGCCGCGCGATCGCCCGCACGATGGCGCGGTGCAGACGGTCGACGACCGCGTCCGGTGTTCCTCCCGGCGCGAAGACCGCGCTCCAGACCGGCACCTCGTCGACGAGGCCGGCCTCGGTGAGCGTCGGCACGTCCGGAAGCTCGGGCAGACGGGCCGGACCGGAAACGGCGAGCACGCGGATCTTGCCCGCCTTCGCCAGCGGAAGCGCGCTGGTCGCAGAAATGAACGACACCTCGACGGTTCCGGCGACGAGCGCGTTCACCGCGGGAGCACCGCTCGCGTAGGGGATGTGCTGCATGTCGGCGCCGGTCGCACGCTTGAACGATTCCGCCGCGAGCATGAACGTGGGGGTCGCGCTCGAGTAGTCGACGGTTCCGGGGTGCGCGCGCGACCACGCCGCGAGTTCCTGCGGCGTCGAGACAGGCAGCGACGGATGCACCGCGAGGAGGAGGACCTGCCGCGCCACCAGCGATACCGGCTTCAGGTCGCGCTGGGGATCGTAGGGGAGCCTCGCGTGGATCGCGGGGTTGATCGCGAACTGCGAGCCCAGGCCGGAAAGCAGCGTTTGGCCGTCGGGCGCCGCGGTCGCCACGCGTTCCGCCGCGATGATGCCGTCGGCGCCCGGTCGATTCTCGACGATCACCACCTGGCCCAGTTCCGCGCTCAGCCCGTCCGCGAGGATGCGGGTCGACAGGTCGTGGCCGGAGCCTGGCGCCGACGGCGCGACGAGCCGGAGCGGCCGGTCATCCGCGGGCTGTGCACCGATGCCGGTCGTGACGCAAAGGAGCCCGGCGACGAACACCGCCGTGACGGTGCGCTGCAGCGCCCCTCCGGTACGAATCGTCCGCATGTTCGCAGGCTCCCGGTCGAACCACCGAACCCCGGCCCGCTCGCCCTGCCGGGCCGCCCGCCGACGCGAGCATCGTAGCGCGCCCTGCGGCGCCTGCAAAGGACGCCCCGGGTCGATGCGTCACCGCACCCACGCCCCTCGCCGCATCGCGATGCCGTGCGCGCCGTGGTCGCGCGCGATCTCCAGGTCGCCGGCCGCGAGGCCACCCAGCGCGTAGACCGGCACGCGCGTTCCTTCGATCGTGCGCGCGAACCCCTCCCAACCGAGCGGTGCCGCATCGGGATGGGTCGGCGTCGCCTTCACCGGCCCGACCAGCGCGTAGTCGACGCGGAGCGACGCCGCGCGCGCGAGATCGTCGCGCGTGTGGCAGGAGGCACCGACCAGCATCCCCTCGGGGCGACGCCGCGCCGATGCGAGCGCCGCCGCCGTCCAGTGGACCCCGTCGGCGCGAAGCCGGCGTGCGTCGTCGTCGCTGCCGTTGACCGTGATCTTCGCGCCGTGGGCGTGGACGAGCGGCACCAGTCGCCCGGCGAACGCGTCGCGTCGAGCCGCCGGCCACCCCTTCTCGCGCAACTGGACGAGCGCGAGGCCCCCTTCGAGCGCGCGTCCGGCACGATCGAGGAACGCGTCCTCTCCGAAGTCCTCGGCGCAGGTGATCCCCAGCACCTCCGGCAGCGCGAGCGCGGCGAGCACGCGCGTGTTCGCCGGCAGGAGCGGCGCGACGTCGAAGGCACCTGGCCGCTGCCAGCGGAACGCCTGCCCGTCGTGACCGTGCGGCTCGCCGTCGAACGCGAACACCCGGAAGAAGTGGAGTTCGACCTGCGCGTGCGGATACACGTACTCCTGCACGATCCACGGACTCGCGCGGCGCACGACGAGGCCGAGTTCCTCGGCGAGTTCGCGGTCGAGCGCGTGGCGCGGCGACTCGCCCGCCTCGAGCTTGCCGCCGGGAAACTCCCAGTAGCCGGCGTAGGGCTTGCCGGCGGGCCGCTCGGCGAGGAGCACGCTGCCGTCGCCGCGCAGGATGACCGCGGCCGCGACGCGCGTGATCGCCACGTCAGCGGCGGCGGAGCGCGAGTCCGCCGGCCCAGTGCCGCGCGAACTGCCAGGCGACGCGCCCCGATCGGGAGCCGCGCTGCAGCGCGAACTGCAGCGCCTCGCGCGTGCGCGCGTCGGCATCCTTCTTCGCGCCGGGCGCCGCCACGCCGAAGTGCATGAGCCAGCGATCGACCGCCGCCAGGTAGTCGTCCTGGGCGAACGGGTAGAACGACACCCACAGGCCGAAGCGCTCGGAGAGCGAGATCTTCTCCTCGACCGATTCGCCCGGATGCACTTCCTCGCCGACGTGCCGCGTCTCGAGGTTCTCGCTCATGTACTCGGGCAACAGGTGCCGGCGATTCGAGGTCGCGTAGACCAGCAGGTTGCCCGAGGTCCCGGCGATCGAGCCGTCGAGCACCACCTTGAGCGCCTTGTACCCGGCCTCGCCGGCGTCGAAGGTCAGGTCGTCGCAGAACACGATGAACCGCTCGCGCCGGCCATCGACGCGTTCGACGATGTCGGGCAGGTCGACGAGGTCGGCCTTGTCGACCTCGATCAGGCGCAGGCCCTTGTGCGCGTACTTCGCGAGCATCGCCTTCACGAGCGAGGACTTGCCGGTGCCGCGCGAGCCGGTGAGCAGCACGTTGTTCGCCGGCAGGCCGGCGACGAACTGCCGCGTGTTGCGCTCGATCGTCTCCTTTTGCGCGTCGATCGCGACCAGCGCGTCGAGTCCGATCGCGTGCGGGCGCGCGACCGGCTGCAGGGATCCGCGGCCGCCCCGCTTGCGCCAGCGCGCTGCGTGGACGGTACGCCAATCCGGATCGGGCGCGGGAGGCGGCAGCAGCGCCTCGACCCGGGCGAGGACGCCCTCCGCCCGCGCGAGGAGCGCGGCGAGCGCGTCGGCCGACGCTGGATCCGCGCCCGCCGGGCCGCCCCAAGGGCGCGGGCCCCCACGGGGGGAGGCGCGCGAAGCGCGCTTCGGGGGGGTCACGACCGGTAGTCCGCGTTGATCGACACGTAGTCGTGCGAGAAGTCGCAGGTCCACACGGTGGCACGTGCGGCCTGCGGCCCGCGCGCGCGCCCGAGGTCCACGCGGACCGCGATCTCGTCCTGCTTCATCACGCGCGACCCGTCCTCCTCGCGGTACGCGGGCGAGCGGCCGCCGTGGTCGACGACCAGCACGTCGTCGAGCCAGAACGACACGCCCGCGGGATCGAGGTCCGGCGGGCCGGCGTTGCCGATCGCGCACACGATGCGCCCGAGGTTCGGATCGGAGGCGAAGAACGCGGTCTTGACCAGCGGCGAGTGCGCGATGCCGAGCGCGACCTTGCGGCACTCCTCGACGCTGCGCCCGCCCTCCACGCGGATCGACATGAACTTGGTGGCGCCCTCGCCGTCGCGGACGATCGCCTGCGCGAGTTCCACCGCCACCTCCTCGATCGCCGCGCGCAGCGCCGGCACACGAGGGTCGCCGGCGCGCTCGATCGGCGCGATGCCCGAGCGGCCGGTCGCCGCGATCACGAAACTGTCGTTGGTCGACGTGTCGCCGTCGACGGTCGCCCCGTTGAACGAGACGTCCGCGGCATCGCGCGCGATGGCGGCGAGGAGCGCACGGTCGACCGGCGCGTCGGTCGCGACGAACGCGAGCATCGTCGCCATGTCCGGGTGGATCATCCCCGAGCCCTTCGCGATGCCCGTCACGGTGACCGGCACGCCGTCGATCGTCACGCGGCGCGACGCGCCCTTCGGCACGGTGTCGGTCGTCATGATCGCGCGTGCGGCGTCGAACCAGCCGTCCTCGCGCAGCGCGCCGCGCGCCGCGGGCAGCGCCGCGACGATCTTCCCTGCGGGCAGCGGCTCCATGATCACGCCGGTCGAGAACACGAGCACTTCCTGCATCGGGCAGCCGAGCATCGACGCGGCCGCGGCGGCGGTCGTGCGTGCGTCGGCGATCCCGCGTTCGCCGGTGCCGGCGTTCGCGTTGCCCGCGTTCACGACCAGCGCGCGCATCCGGCCGCTCTCCGAGAGGTGGCGCCGGCACACGATCACCGGCGCGGCGCAGAAGCGGTTCTGCGTGAACACGCCCGCCGCCGCGGTGCCCGGTTCGCAGACGACGAGGAGCACGTCGTCGCGGTCCCAGTTCTTGATGCGTGCGGCGACGGCGCCGAGTGCCACGCCCGGCACCGGCAGCAGCGAATCCGGCGTCGGCGGAGTGTAGTTGACGGGCATTTCAGTTGACAGTTGTCAGTTGACAGTTGTCAGAGGCGGCGGAGTCTCCGGGGCGGCGCATCGAGCGCCGGCGAAACGTCTCGAATGATAAGGCAACCCCGCCGAGCGAGGCGAGGCGGGCCCACGGCGAGCCCGCCGGGACGAAGCGACGGGCGCGTCGCGCCCGGGCCGCGTTGAACGGCGCCGCAGGTGTCCGTTCGAACGCGCGACGGGCGCGCGGACGCCGCGTCCTCGCCCGGTCGCCGTCGCGACGCGCGTGAACACGCGCGTCCGCGTTCAGCAGGCCGCCAGAATCGACTGCGACGCCGCCGCGGACGCTACGCGAGCCGGCCGTGGCACAGCTTGTACTTCCTGCCGCTGCCGCAGGGACAGGGATCGTTGCGCCCGATCTTCTCGCCCGCGCGGACGAACGGCTGCGCCGCGACCGCGGTCGCGGTGTCCGCGCCGTCGTCCGCCGTCGCGGTCGGCGCCGGGGCGAGCGCGTCCTCGACCTCGGCGTGCTGGTAGCGCACGTTCACGGGCACCGGCTCCTCGACCGCCTCGACGTCCTGCTGGCTCTTCACCTGCACGGTCAGGACGACCTTGACGACGTCCTGCTTCACGCGGTCGAGCATGTCCGAGAACAGCTCGAACGCCTCGCGCTTGTACTCCTGCTTCGGATTCTTCTGCGCGTAGCCCCGCAGGTGGATGCCCTGCCTCAGGTGGTCGAGATTCGCGAGGTGGTCGCGCCAGTGGTGGTCGAGCGTCTGGAGCATGAGGCTGCGTTCGAAACTCCGCATGACCTCCGCGCCCGCCGCCTGCTCGCGCACCTGCCACGCCGCGTTCGCGGCCTCGACCACGCGCTCCCGTATCGTCTCGTCGTTGGTCTCGGCGTCCTCGATCCACGGCTGCGCCACGACCTCCAGCTGGTACTCGCCGGCGAGCGCGGCCTGCATTCCGGGCAGGTCCCACTGCTCCTCGACCGATTCGGCCGGGACGTAGCGGCGCACGAGCGTGTCCATCTCGCCGCGGATCATGCCGCGCACCGAGTCGGCGATGTCCGCGCTGTCGACCAGTTCGTTGCGCTGCTGGTAGATGACGCGCCGCTGGTCGTTCGCGACGTCGTCGTACTCGAGCAGCGCCTTGCGGATGTCGAAGTTGCGCGACTCGACGCGGTTCTGGGCCTTGGCGATCGAGCGGTTGACGATCGTGTGCTCGATCGGCTCGCCCTCGGGCATCTTGAGCTTCTGCATGATGACGCCCAGCCGCTCGCCGCCGAAGATGCGCAGCAGCGGATCTTCGAGCGACAGGAAGAATCGCGAGCTTCCGGGGTCGCCCTGGCGTCCCGACCGGCCCCGCAACTGATTGTCGATGCGGCGCGACTCGTGGCGCTCGGTGCCGACGATGTGGAGCCCGCCGGACGCGACGACCTCGTCGTGCCGCAGCTTCCACTCCTCGCGCATCTTCGCGATCTCCGCGTCCCGGGCCTCGGGCGTGAGCGACGGGTCGTCGCGCAGCTCGAGGATCGCGGGCTCGATCGCCCCGCCCAGCACGATGTCGGTGCCGCGGCCCGCCATGTTGGTGGCGATCGTGATCGCGCCGGGGCGGCCCGCCTGGGCGACGATCTCGGCTTCGCGCGCGTGCTGCTTCGCGTTCAGGACCTCGTGCTCGAGGCCATGCTTCTGCAGGTGGCCGGACAGCAGCTCGGAATTCTCGATCGACGTCGTGCCGACCAGCACCGGCTGTTTCCGGTCGTTGCACGCACGCACGTCGGCGATGATCGCGTCGACCTTCTCCTGGAAGGTGCGGAAGACGAGGTCGTTCTCGTCCTTGCGGACCATCGGGAGGTTGGTCGGGATCACCACCGTCTCGAGGTGGTAGATCTGCTGGAACTCGAAGGCTTCGGTGTCCGCGGTGCCGGTCATGCCCGCGAGCTTGCCGTACATGCGGAAATAGTTCTGGAAGGTGATCGACGCGAGCGTCTGGTTCTCGCGCTGGATCGCGACCCCCTCCTTGGCCTCGACCGCCTGGTGCAGGCCCTCCGAC
Source organism: Burkholderiales bacterium (assembly GCA_015075645.1). Lineage (NCBI taxonomy): Bacteria > Pseudomonadati > Pseudomonadota > Betaproteobacteria > Burkholderiales > Burkholderiales bacterium. Next base: position 617,994 of record JABTUF010000001.1, read on the forward strand.
CAGCGCCGGCCGGTCATCAGGCGCCCGGTGAACTCGTCGACGATCACGACCTCGCCGTTCTGCACGACGTAGTGCTGGTCGCGGTGGTAGAGCGAATGGGCGCGGAGCGCGGCATACAGGTGGTGCATCAACGAGATGTTGTGCGCGTCGTACAGGCTCGACCCGGCGGCGAGCAGGCCCGCGTCGGCGAGCACCGCCTCGGCGTGCTCGTGCCCCTGCTCGGAGAGCACGACCTGGCGCCCCTTCTCGTCGACCCAGAAGTCGCCCGGTCCGGTCTCGGTCTCCTGGCGGGTGAGGCGGGGCGCGAGATCGTTCAAGCGGTAATACAGTTCGATGTTGTCGTCCGCCTGCCCGGAGATGATGAGCGGGGTGCGCGCCTCGTCGATCAGGATCGAGTCGACCTCGTCGACGATCGCGTAGGCGAGACCGCGCTGCACGCGCTCCGCGGGCGCGTACACCATGTTGTCGCGCAGGTAGTCGAAGCCGAACTCGTTGTTCGTCCCGTAGGTGATGTCCGCGGCGTAGGCTTGCTGCTTCGCCTCGTGCGGCATCTGCGACAGGTTGACGCCGACCTCGAGGCCGAGGAAACGGTGTATGCGCCCCATCCAGTCGGCGTCGCGCTGCGCGAGGTAGTCGTTGACGGTGACGATGTGCACGCCCTTGCCGCCGAGCGCGTTCAGGTACGACGGAAGCGTGGCGACCAGCGTCTTGCCCTCGCCGGTCCGCATCTCGGCGATCTTGCCGTGGTGGAGCGCCATGCCGCCGATCAACTGCACGTCGAAGTGCCGCATGCCGAGGGTACGCTTGCCGGCCTCGCGGACGACGGCGAACGCCTCGGGCAGCACGTCGTCGAGGCTCGTCCCGGCGGCGACCCTGGAGCGGAACTCCGCGGTTTTCGCGCGCAGGGCGTCGTCGCCGAGCGCGGCGATCGACGGCTCGAGCGCGTTGATCCGGCGGACGACCGACGCGTACTGCTTGAGGAGCCGCTCGTTGCGGCTGCCGAAAACGCGGGTGAGGATGTTGGAGATCATCGGTTCGAGGCGTCGCGCGCCGGGGAGGGGTCGGTCCGGCGCGCTGGCGCGGGGCGCGCCGCACGGAGCGCCGGAGGATGGACCGGCGCTCGCGCGGTCGGGTCCGGGACTAGTGTTGCAGGAAGCGCGCCGGATTCTGCGGCGCGCCGTTCAGCCGCACCTCGAAGTGCAGGTGGGGGCCGGTCGAGCGGCCGGTCGTGCCGACCTGGCCGATCCGCTGGCCGCGCACCACGAGGTCGCCTTCGTGAACGTCGATCGACGACGCGTGCGCGTAGCGGGACACGAGGCCGTTGCCGTGATCGATGTCGACCATCCTGCCGTACTCGCCATGCCATTCGGCGTTGATCACCTTTCCGCTGGCCGCCGCGAGGATGGGCGTTCCGGTCGGCGCGGGAAAATCGATGCCCTCGTGATAGGACTTCTGCCCGGAGATCGGATCGATCCGGTAGCCGAAGTTCGACGAGTACCAGCCGTCCGGGATCGGCGGCTCGCTCGGCAGGAACTTGAGGGTGGCCGTCGACTGGATCAAGAGCGACTCGAGCACGGAGAGCTGGTCGGTCCGCTGGTCCACCTGCCGCGCGAGGCGTTCGAGCAGCGAGGCGAATTCGTCGACCGACAGGTCGCGCGAGGGCATCGACGCCGATTCCGCGCCGCCGCGCCCCGGCACCGACTTGCCGTCGAGGATCATATCCTGCGGCGCTGCGGAGCCCGGGGCCTCGCGCTCGCCCGGGCGTCCCTTCGACGGCAGCTCCTGCGGCTTCAGCCCGGCGACGCCGGCGAGGCGGTCGCCGAGCGCGTCGAGCCGCATCACCTGCGCCTCGAGATCGCCCAGTTTCAGTGCCATCGTGTTCAAGTGCCCCTGCACCTTTTCCTGTGCGCGCTGGGCTTCCGCGCGCTGGTCGGCGAGCGCGATCGCACGCAGCCACGGGTGGTTGACGGCCGCCGCCCACTTGAGCGTGACGTAGTTGAACAGCAGCGAGAACAGGACGAGCGTGACCGCGACCGCCAGCGCGAGACCCGCGCCATGGCGCCAGTCGAGCGAGAACGTCCGCGCGCGCGCCTTTGCCCCGCTGACCAGTATGATGTCCAAAGCCGCCAATCTCCGATGAAGCCCCAGCCCGGAACGCCCCCGGCGCCCACCCGACCGATCGCCCGCGTTCTGGCGGAAGATCCGCTCGTCAGCGCATGGACCCGCCGCCGCCTCGACGAAACGAGAGCGACGAAGGTCGTGCGCGCGGTCTTGCCGCCCCCGCTCGCCGCCCAGGTCGCCGCGTGGCTGCCGTCGCCGTTTCGACTCGAACTGACGGCTCCCACGGGAACCGTCGCAGCGGCCCTCCGGTTGCGATTGCCGGCCGTCCGCGCGGTTCTCGAACGCGAGGGCTGGGATTTTAGGGACATTCGGGTTCGAGTGCAACCCACCGTCCCGGCCGCTCGACGGACAAATGTCGTTGTGCGTCAATGGGATAGGGCTCAGGAACCCGCGTTGCGACAACTCGCGGCGTCGCTGACCGACGGGCCTCTCAAGGCCGCGGTTTCCGGGTGGCTCAGGCGCTCCGGGCGCGCCGCCCGCTAGCGGAGACCGCGGCCAGCAACCGTTGGCCCCCTCGAACCGGGGCCCGGAGGGTGCCGCCGGCGTTCGCGCCGCGGTCGGCCGGCGCTATCGGCGCAGATGGTCGACCACGACCCACGCGAGCGCGGCGACGAGCGCGACCACGAGCAGGAGGCCCACCCGTGCGACGAACGCGAGGTAGCGACGGTCGCGGGTGACGGCGTAGAGGACGAGCGCGACGCCGACGAGCGCGATGCCGAGGATCGCCAGCAGGCGGACGATGGCCATCGAGGGGGTCGCGTTCCCGGATGCGGGCGAGCCGCGCCGCTCCGGCCGGACCTTCAGACCGTCGCGGGACGCCAGTCGTGGAACGCGCTCGGGACCTCGTCGGCGACGGCGAAGGTCACGAGGCGCGCGGCGTCGGGCCTCGCCTCGAGCGCGCGCGCGAGCGCGTTGTTGAGCGCGTGCCCGGACTTGTGCGCGGCGTACTGGCCGATCAGCGGGTGGCCGAGCAGGTAGAGATCCCCGATCGCGTCGAGGACCTTGTGGCGCACGAACTCGTTGTCGTAGCGCAGGCCCTCGCTGTTCAGCACGCGGACCTCGTCCAGCACGATCGCGTTCTGCAGGCTGCCGCCGAGTCCGAGTCCGGCCGCGCGCATCGCCTCGACGTCCTGCATGAACCCGAAGGTGCGCGCGCGCGACACCTCCTTCACGTACGAGTGCTCGGCGAAGTCGATGGCGACGTGCCGGTTCTCCGACCCGAACACCGGATGCGGAAAGTCGATCGTGAAGTCCAGCCGGAAACCGTCGTGCGGCTCGAAGCGCGCCCACTTGTCGCCGTCGCGGACCTCGACCGGCGCGACGATGCGGAGGTAACGCTTGGGCGCGTCCTGCTCGACGATGCCGGCGCCCTGCAGCAGGAACACGAACGGGCCGGCGCTCCCGTCCATGATCGGGATCTCCGGGCCGGCGACGTCGACGTGCAGGTTGTCGATGCCGAGTCCCGCGAGCGCGCTCATCAGGTGCTCGACCGTCGACACCGAGACCGTGCCCTCGCGCAGCGTCGACGACAGCCGCGTGTCGCCGACGAGCGAGGCCCGCGCCGCGATCGACACCGCGGGCGCGAGGTCGGTCCGGTGGAACACGATGCCGGTGTCCGGCTGCGCGGGTCGCAGCACCAGTTCGACGCGCGCGCCGGTGTGCAGTCCGACACCGGTCGTTCGCGCTGCGGTCTTGAGCGTGCGTTGACGGAGCATGGCCTGGGCGTGGACTCCCGTGCAGGGGTGTCGGTTCCGTCGCGGTTCCCGGCGCCCCGGCGGGAAACCCGGGGAATCTAGCACAGCCGGGGCCCCGCGACGGCGTCAGTCGTTCTGCTTGCGCAGGAACGCGGGAATGTCGAGATCCGCCGCGCCCGCCGCCGGCCCGGGCGCCGGACGTCGGCGGACCACCGCCGGCTGGTCGAGCTTGTCGTAGTCGATCGTCTCGACCGACATCCCGACGTTGTCGGTCCCGGTCCGCGCCACCACGACCGGCCGTTCGAGCACCTGCAGCGCCGGACGCTTCGCCTGCGCGGCCGCGCCGCCCAGCCCGGTCGCGATCATCGTGACGCGCAGTTCGCCGTCCATCGCGTCGTCGATCACGGTGCCCACGATCACCATCGCGTCCTCGGCCGTGAACCCCTTGATGGTGTTCATGACGTCGTGGTACTCCTTCATGCGCAGGTTCGACGCCGCGGTGATGTTGACGAGCACGCCGCGCGCGCCCGCCAGGTTCACGTCCTCGAGCAGCGGGCTCTTGACCGCGGCTTCCGCGGCCGCGCGCGCGCGCTCGGCGCCGCTCGCGCTCGCCGACCCCATCATCGCCATGCCGACCTCGCTCATGACGGTCCGGACGTCGGCGAAGTCGACGTTCACGAGACCGGGGTTGTTGATCACCTCGGCGATGCCGGCGACCGCTCCGTGCAGCACGTCGTTGGCGGCGGCGTAGGCGTCGAGGACCGAGACGTCCTCGCCCAGCACCGCCATCAGCTTGTCGTTCGGGATGATGATGAGCGAATCGACCTTCTTCTGGAGCTCGTCGATCCCGGCCTGGGCCACGCTGCCGCGGCGCCCTTCGAAGGCGAACGGCCGCGTCACCACGGCGACGGTCAGCACGCCGAGCTGCTTCGCGATCTCCGCGACGACCGGCGCTGCGCCCGTGCCCGTGCCGCCGCCCATGCCGGCCGTGATGAACAGCATGTCGGCGCCTTCGATCAGCGCGGCGATGCGGTCGCGGTCCTCCATCGCGGCGTCGCGGCCGATCTCCGGCCGCGCGCCCGCGCCCAGCCCGCGCGTGAGCGCGGAGCCGAGCTGGAGCTGGGTGCGCGCCGACGACCGCTTGAGCGCCTGCGCGTCGGTGTTGGCGCAGACGAAGTCCACGCCGGCGAGACCTTTCGCGATCATGTGCTCGACCGCGTTGCCGCCGCAGCCGCCGACGCCGACGACCTTGATGATCGCTCCGTCCTGCGGAGTCTGGTCGATGATTTCGAACATGGGATTAACCTTCCTTTCGGGGTCGGGATGAAACGTGGGTGGGCCTGTTCGCCTCGTGGGGATCCGGGTTCCGCCGCGGACGGCCGGCGGTCGTGCCTTGGTCTCGATGTCTTCGATGCGTGTCGATGTCGTGCCGGTGCTCCGTCGCCGCGCCGCCGTTCATGGCCGCGCGCTCAGAAATTCGCCTTGAACCACAGCTTCATGCGCTCGGCGACGCCGCCGATGCCCTTCACCTGCGCGCGCGCCGCGTGCGCGCGCTGCCACTGATCGCGTCCGTGCAGGAGCAGGCCGACGGCGGTCGAGTAGCGCGGGCTCCGCACGACGTCGGCGAGCGAGCCCAGGTACTGCGGCGTGCCGACGCGGCAGGGCAGGTGGAACACTTCCTCCGCGAGCTCGGCCATCCCCTGCAGCAGCGACGTGCCGCCGGTGATGACGATTCCCGACGACAGGAGCTCCTCGAATCCGGAGCGGCGCAGCTCGGCCTGCACCAGCGTGTAGAGCTCCTCGATGCGCGGCTCGATCACCTCGGAGAGCATCGGGCGCGAGAGCTTGCGCGGCGCGCGTTCGCCCACGCCCGGCACCTCGACGACGTCGTTCGGATCGGCGAGCTGGCGCAGCGCGCAGCCGTGGCGCACCTTGAGTTCCTCGGCCTCCTTGGTCGGGGTGCGCAGCGTCATCGCGATGTCGTTGGTGACCTGGTCGCCGGCGATCGGGATGACCGCCGTGTGGCGGATCGCCCCGCCGGTGAACACCGCGAGGTCGGTCGTCCCGCCGCCGATGTCCATCAGGCAGACGCCGAGGTCCTTCTCGTCGTCGTTCAGCACCGCGGCCGCGGACGCGAGCGGCTGCAGCACGATGTCGGAGAGCTCGATGCCGCAGCGGCGCACGCACTTCGCGATGTTCTCGACCGCGGACACCGCGCCGGTGACGATGTGCACCTTGACCTCGAGGCGCACGCCGCTCATCCCGAGCGGCTCGCGCACGCCGTCCTGCCCGTCGATGATGAATTCCTGCGGCAGGATGTGCAGGATCTGCTGGTCGTTGGGGATCGCGATCGCCTTCGCGGTCTCGATCACGCGGTCGATGTCGGCCTGCGCGACCTCGCCCTCCTTGATCGCGACCATGCCGCTCGAGTTGAGGCTGCGGATGTGGCTGCCGGCGATCCCGGTGGTCACGGCCGAGATCCGGCAGTCGGCCATCAGCTCGGCCTCCTCGAGCACGCGCTGGATCGACCCCATCGTCGCGTCGATGTTGACGACGACGCCGCGCTTCAACCCGCGCGAAGGCTGCGTCCCCAGCCCGATCACGTTGATCGCGCCCTCGGGGTCGATCTCGGCGACGATCGCGACGATCTTCGAGGTGCCGACGTCGAGTCCGACGACGAGATTCTTGGCGTCCTTGACCATGCGTCCTTCCGTCCTATCCCGGCTCCGGGCGCGCGTGCTTCTCGCGAAAGCCCGGCACCCGCGCGGCGAAACCGTTGCGATAGCGCAGGTCGACGCCTTCCGCCCGCGTTCCGGCGCGCGCGAGCGCTCCGACGGTGCGGCCGTACACGGCGACGAACCGGGCGAGCCGCGCGTCGATGTCGTCGCGTCCGAGTTCGACCGCGAGCGGCGATCCGGACGCGACGGTCGCGAGTCGCCAGCCACCGCGCGCCGACAGAGAAACCGCGCGCAGTTCGAGTCCGAGCGGCGCGAGGAGCGCGCCCCACTCGCGGTAGCGCGACGCGACCTCCGCCGCCCGCGCGTCCGGGCCGTCGAGCCGCGGCAGATCGCCGTCGTACTCCGCCGCGAAGATCTCGCCGCGCGGGTTGACGAGCGCGCCCTCGCCCCAGCGCGCGTAGGGCTCCTGCTCCTCGAGCGCGACTTCGAGCCGTCCCGGCCACTGGCGGCGCAGCGTCGCGCTTCGCACCCACGGCAGCGTCGCGAGCGCGGCGCGCGCGCGGTCGAGGTCGAGCGTGAAGAAGGTGCCGGCGAAGTCCTCGCGGATCGTCGCCTCGAGTCGGGCCGGATCGGCACGCAGCGGCGGCGCGGCGAGCACGACTTCGCGGAAGGCGAACGCGTCGTTCCGCGCGAGCCGGGCGATCGCGCCGGCGGCGAGGAGCGTGAGCGCGATCGACGCGAGCGTCGCGGCGAACGCGTTCAGCGCCTTCGGGTCATCCCACATGGGCCCCCCGCAGGATCTCGACGCACAGGTCGGGGAACGCGATGCCCGCGGCACGGGCGGCCATCGGCACGAGGCTGTGCCCGGTCATCCCGGGCGACGTGTTGAGTTCGAGGAACGACCAGGAACCGTCGCGCCGCAGGATCAGGTCGAGCCGGCCCCAGCCGCTCGCCCCGAGGATCGAGAACGCCTCGAGCGCCTCGCGACGGATCGCCTGCTCGACCGTGTCGGGCAGGCCCGCCGGGCAGTGGTACTTGGTCTCGTCGCTGAAGTACTTGTGCTCGTAGTCGTAGTTGCCGCCCGGCGCCTCGATGCGGATCAGCGGCAGCGCGCGGTCGCCCAGGATCGACGCCGTGAGTTCGCGACCCTCGACGAACTCCTCGGCGAGCACGAGGCGGTCGTGCTTCGCCGCCGCATCGATCGCGACGGCGACCTCGTCGTGGTCGACGGTCGAGACCTTGCTGATCCCGATCGTCGAGCCTTCGCGCGCGGGCTTCACGATCAGCGGCAGCCCGAGTTCGGCCACGAGCCGCATCGGGTCGGTCGATTCGTCGACGACGCGGAAGCGCGGCGTCGGGATGCCCGCGGCGATCCACACGAGCTTGGTGCGCCACTTGTCCATCGCGAGCGCGGAGGCCATCACGCCGCTTCCGGTGTAGGGGATGCCGAGCGTCTCGAGCGCACCCTGCACCGTTCCGTCCTCGCCGTAGCGGCCGTGCAGCGCGATGAACGCGCGCGCGAACCCGTCGCGCCGCAGTTCCCACAGGTCGCGTTCCGCCGGGTCGAAGGCGTGCGCGTCGACGCCGCGATCGCGCAGCGCTCCGAGGACGCCCCGGCCCGACATCAGCGAGATCTCGCGCTCCGCGGAGGGCCCGCCCATCAGCACGGCGACCTTGCCCATCGACGAAGCGCTCATCGCGCGCCTCCGGCCGCCGGCTCGCCGACGATCCGGACCTCGGGTTCGAGGTCGACGCCGAAGCGCTCCCGCACCGTCGCGCGCACGTGCGCGATCAGCGCCTCGATGTCGGAGGCGCGCGCGCGGCCCCCCGGGTTCACGATGAAGTTCGCGTGGAGTTCCGAGACCCGCGCTCCGCCGATCGCGTGGCCCTTGAGCCCGGCCGCCTCGATCAACCGCGCGGCGTGGTCGCCGGGCGGATTGCGGAACACGCTGCCCGCGTTGGGGAGCGACAGCGGCTGCGACGCGATGCGCTTCGCGAGGAGCTCGCGGATGCGCGCGCGTGCCCTCGTCGCGTCGCCGGGCGCGAACCGGAGCCACGCCGCCGTGAAGATCCCGTCGGGCGGCGTCCCGTCCGCGCGCCGCACGCTGCGGTAGCCGATCGCGTAGTCCGCCGGCGTGCGAACCTCGAAGCGCCCGTCGCGCCCGAGCACCTCGACGCGCACGACATGGTTCCAGGTCTCGCCGCCGTAGCAGCCCGCGTTCATCGCGAGCGCGCCGCCGAGCGTGCCCGGCACGCCGGCGAGGAACGCGGCGTCCTCGCAGCCGAGCCGGGCGGCGAGCCGCGCGACCTTCGGGCTCGCGACCCCGGCCTCGGCGTAGATCAGCCCGTCGGCGACCGCGAGCGCGGCGCCCGGGTCGTGCATGACGATCACCGCGCCGCGCACGCCACCGTCGCGCACCAGCGTGTTGCTGCCGAGCCCGAGCACGTGGATCGGCGTCGACGCCGGCAGTGTCCGCACGAACTGCGCGAGATCGTCGCGGTCGGCCGGGTGGAACAGGAGGTCCGCCCGCCCGCCTGCCCGCCAGCTCGTCGCGCGCGCGAGCGGCGCCTGGCGCTCGAGCGTGCCGCGCAGGGTGGTCGGATCGCGCCGGTCGCCCATGTCCATCGTCATCCCGCGCGCGCCGCGAGCTGCGACGCCACCTGCCCGATCGAGCCCGCACCCATCGTGAGCACCACGTCGCCGTCGCGCGCCACCGCGCGCACCGCGTCGGCCACGCCGGCGACGTCATCGACGAACAGAGGCTCGACCCGGCCCCCGATGCGGATCGCGCGCGCGAGCGCGCGCCCGTCGGCCGCCACGATCGGCGGCTCGCCGGCCGGATACACGTCGGTCAGCACCAGCGCGTCCACGGTCGAGAGCACCGCGGCGAAGTCCTCGAACAGGTCGCGCGTACGCGTGTAGCGGTGCGGCTGGAACGCGAGCACGAGGCGCCGGCCCGGAAAGCCTCCGCGCGCCGCGTCCAGCGCCGCGGCGATCTCCGCCGGGTGGTGACCGTAGTCGTCGACGAGTTCGAAGCGCCCGCCGGAGGCGAGCGCGACCGGACCGTAGCGCTGGAACCTCCGCCCCACGCCCTTGAAGGCGGCGAGCGCCCGCGCGATGGCCGCGTCGGGCACGCCGACCTCGCGCCCGACCGCGATCGCCGCGAGCGCGTTGCGCACGTTGTGCACTCCCGGCAGCGCGAGGTCGATCGTGAGGTCGGAGCGGCCCGCGCCGCGCGCCACGAAGCGCATCCGGCCCGCGGCGTGCGCGACGTCCACCGCGCGCAGACGCGCATCGTTCGCGAGACCGTAGGTCACCACCGATCGGGTGACCGACGGCAGCAGCGCGCGCACCGACGCGTCGTCGGCGCACAGGACCGCCACGCCCCAGAACGGGAGGCGCTGCACGAAGTCCACGAACGCGCGCTCGAGCCGCGCGACGTCGTGACCGTAGGTCTCCATGTGGTCCTGGTCGATGTTCGTGACCACCGCGATCGTCGGCGTCAGGTGCAGGAACGAAGCGTCCGACTCGTCGGCTTCCGCGACGAGGTAGTCGCCGGTGCCGAGCCGCGCGTTGGCGCCGGCCGCGAGGAGCCGCCCCCCGATCACGAACGTCGGATCGAGCCCGCCTTCCGCCAGCACCGAGGCGACGAGGCTCGTCGTCGTCGTCTTGCCGTGCGTGCCCGCGACCGCGATGCCCTGCTTGAAGCGCATCAGTTCGGCCAGCATCTGCGCGCGCGGGACGACCGGCACGCCCTGCTCGCGCGCCGCGACCACCTCGGGATTGTCGGGAGCGACCGCGGAGGACACGACGACCGCGTCCGCGCGTTCGACGTTGGCCGCGGCATGCCCGGCGACCACGCGGATCCCGAGCGAGGCGAGCCGGCGCGTCACGGCGTTCTCCGCGAGGTCGGAGCCCGACACCTGATAGCCCTGCGTCGCGAGCACCTCGGCGATGCCGCTCATGCCGACGCCGCCGATGCCCACGAAGTGCACGCGCCGCACCTTGTGCTTCATGCGCGCGCTCCCGCGAGTTCGAGGCAGACCTCCGCCACGCGCTCGGCCGCGCCGGTCCGGCCCGCGCCGTGCGCGGCCTCGGCCATCGCGAGGGCCTTCGGCCGGTCGAGCGCGGCGACGACCGCCGCGAGCCGCTCGGGCGTGAGCTCCGCCTGCGCGATGCTGGTGGCGCCTCCCGCGCGCACGAGCAGTTCCGCGTTGGCCGACTGCTCGTCCGCGATCGCGCCGGGCAACGGGACGATCAGCGCGCCCAGTCCCGCCGCGGCGAGTTCGGACACGGTGAGCGCGCCGCCGCGCGCGATCGCGAAGTCGGCCCAGGCGTAGCGTGACGCCATGTCGTCGACGAACGCGACGCACTCGGCTTCGACGCCCGCGTCGCGGTAGGCGGCGCGCAAGGCGTCGAGATGCTTCGCGCCCGCCTGGTGCAGCACCTGCGGTCGCCGTTCCGCCGGCAGGCGCGCGAGCGCGGCGGGCACGCGCTCGTTCAGGCCCTGCGCGCCGAGGCTTCCTCCGAGCACGACGATGCGGAGCGGTCCGTCCCGCCCGGCGAAGCGCGCGGCCGGCGGAGGCAACGCGCCGATCGCATCGCGCAACGGATTGCCGGTCCACTCGACGATCTTCGCGTGCGCGCCCCGCATCGCGTCGGGAAAGCCGAGCAGCACGCGGTCCGCGCCGAAGGCGAGCACGCGGTTCGCGAGGCCCGCGACCGCGTTCGCGTCGTGCACGACGAGGCTGCGCCCGGTGGCGACCCCCATCAGCGCACCGGGAAACGACGCGAAGCCGCCGAAGCCCAGGACGACGTCGGGCCGGCGCCGGCGCAGGACCGACAGCGCTTCGAAGCACGCGGCGACGAGCGCGAACGGTCCGAGGACGAGCGTCTTCAGCCCCTTGCCGCGCACGCCGCGGAACGAGACCGACTCGAACGCGACGCCGTGCTTCGGGACGAGTTCGGCCTCCATGCCCTCGCGCGTGCCGAGCCAGAACACCTCCGCGCCGCGCGCGGCGAGCTTCGCGGCGACCGCGAGCCCCGGGAACACGTGCCCGCCCGTTCCGCCGGTGGTGATCATGATGGTCGGCAAGACGCCACCCCCGGACCAGGGAAGATCGGCGTCACCGAGGTGCCCGCCGCCGGTCGCGGCAGGCCTTCGAGCGGGCGTGCCACGCACGTCGTCCTCATGCGGGATAACCGGACAGGAGCCGCCGGTTCTCGTAGTCGATGCGCAGCAGGATCGCGATCGCCACCGCGTTCGCGACGATGCCGGAGCCGCCGAACGACAGCAGCGGCAGCGTGAGGCCTTTCGTGGGCAGCACGCCCATGTTGACGCCGATGTTGATGAACGCCTGGAAACCGATCCACAGGCCGATGCCCTGGGCGGTCAGCGCGGCGAACGGCCGCTCGAGCCGCACCGCCTGTCGCCCGATCGCCCACGACCGGAACAGGATCCAGGCGAAGAGCGCGAGCACGACCGCGACGCCGGCGAACCCCAGTTCCTCCGCGATGACCGCGAGCAGGAAATCGGTGTGCGCCTCGGGCAGGTACAGGAGCTTCTCCACGCTCGCACCGAGCCCCACGCCGGTCATCTCGCCGCGGCCGAACGCGATGAGCGAGTGCGAGAGCTGGTAGCCCTTGCCGAGCGGATCCGACCAGGGATCGAGAAACGTCGTGAGCCGCTGCAGCCGGTAGGGCGCGGCGATGAGGATCGCTCCGAGCGCGAACGGCAGCAGGGCGGAGAGTCCGACGAACAGGCGCCAGTCGAGCCCCCCGAGGAACAGGATGCCGAAGCCGATCGCGAGGATCACCACGAATGCGCCGAAGTCCGGCTCGAGGAGCAGCAGACCCCCGATCGCCACCATCGTCGCGAACAGCGGCGCGAAGCCGCGCATGATCGTCTGGCGCAGCGGTTGGCGCGCGTGCAGGAACGCCGCCTTGCGCACCGCGTAGCTCGCCGCGTAGAGCACGACCGCGAGCTTCATGAACTCGGAGGGCTGGACGTTGACGACGACGAGCGAGAGCCACCGGCGCGATCCGTTCACGCTGCGGCCGATGCCGGGCACGAGCACGAGGACGAGCAGCGCGATGCCGCCGACGAAGAGCCAGGGCGCGAGCGCCTGCCATGCCCTGACCGGCACCTGGTACGCCAGCAGCGCGACGAGAAGTCCGATCGCGACGAAGGCTCCGTGCCGCGCGAGGTAATACCACGAACGGTGCCCGGTCTGCGCGGAAGCCTCCGCCATCGCGATCGACGCCGAGTACACCATCACGAGGCCGATCGCGGCGAGGACGAGCGCGGCCCACGCGAGCGAGGCGTCGTATGCGAGCATCGTGCGCGGTTTCACCTGCGGGCCGGTGAAACCGAACAGCGAACGCGCCGCCGCGAGGGTTCCGGCCGACGGCCGCGCGCGGACGGTGCGCGCGGGCGCACCGGCGCCGGCCAGCGCGCGCGGTACCGTGTGCCCGTCGAGCCTACGCACGCCACGCCCCCTTCGCCCGCGCGCGCACCAGTGCGCCGAAGCGCTCACCGCGCTCCTCGTAGTTCGCGAACTGGTCGAGGCTCGCGCAGGCCGGCGACAGCAGCACGACGTCGCCCGGGCGCGCGAGCGCGAAGGCGCGTTCGACCGCGGCGTCGAGCGTGCCGACGGTCGCGACCGGCGGGCGTGCGCCGGCGAGTCCGTGCGCCACGTCCCGTGCGTCGCGTCCGATCAGGAGCACCGCGCGGCAGTGCGCGTCGACCGCGTCCTTCAGCGCCGAGAAGCCCTGACCCTTGCCTTCGCCTCCGGCGATCAGCACGACCGGCGCGTCGATGCCGCGAAGCGCGACCTGCGTCGCCGCGACGGTCGTCGCCTTGGAATCGTTGACGAACACGACGCCGTTCGCCTCGCCGACCCGCTCGGTCCGGTGCGGCAGGCCGCGGAACGCGCGCAGGGCATCGGTCACCGGCTTCAGGATCCGCGCGACCGACGACACGAGCGCGAGCGAGGCCAGCGCGTTCTGCGCGTTGTGGCGGCCGGGCAGCGAGAGCGAGGCCGCCGGGACGATCAGTTCGCCGCCGCGCGCGAGCCACGCCCCGTCGGCGCGCTCGACCATCCCCCACTCCTCCTCGGACTGCGGCACCGAGGCGCCGAACGTCTGCACGGTGGCGCCGGGGCGGCGCATCAGGCGCACGATCGGGTCGTCGCGGTTGATGAGCTGCACGCGCGCACCGTTGAAGATGCGCGCCTTCGCGGCCGCGTAGTCCGCGATCCCGGCGTAGCGGTCGAGGTGGTTCGCCGTGACGTTCAGCACCGTCGCCACCGACGGCGCGAGGCTCGTGACCGTCTCGAGCTGGTAGCTCGACAGCTCGAGCACGAAGAGTTCCGGCCAGGGCGCGCCGGCCTCGATCGAGGCGAGCACGTCGAGCACCGCCTCGCCGATGTTGCCCGCCACGCTCGTCGCGAGGCCGGCCGCGCGCGCGAGTTCGCCGGTGAGCGCGGTCGTGGTCGTCTTGCCGTTGGTGCCGGTGATCGCGACGAGTTTCTGCCCGGGCGGCAGTTCGCGCGCGAAGAGTTCGACGTCGCCCGCGAGGTCGGCGCCGCCGGCGACGGCCTCCTCGATCGCGGGCTGGTCCTTCGGCACTCCGGGACTGATCGCGACGAGGTTCGCGCCCGCGAGCGTCGTCGGGGTGACCGGACCGGTTTCCAGCGCGACGCCGGGCAGCTCAGCCGCGAGGCGATCGGCCTGCGGCGGGTGCGCGCGCGTGTCGGCGACGCGCACTTCCGCCCCGCGCCGCGCGAGCCAGCGCGCCATCGACAGACCGGAGGTGCCGAGTCCGAGCACGACCGCCCTCTGCCCGCGGTAGTCGGTCATCGGGCCGCCTCCCGCCGTTCCGCGCCGATGCCGGCGTCGCACCCTCCCGCGACGGCGCGGGCGGGTGCGCAGCGGTCCGGTCGGGCGGCGCTCATCTCAACTTCAGCGTCGAGAGGCCGAACAGCACGAGCAGCATCGTCACGATCCAGAACCGGACGACGACCTGGTTCTCCTTCCAGCCCTTGAGTTCGTAGTGGTGGTGGATCGGTGCCATGCGGAAGACACGCCTGCCGGTCAGCTTGAACGACGCGACCTGCACGATCACCGACAGCGTCTCGACGACGAACACGCCGCCCATGACGAACAGCACGATCTCCTGGCGGACGATGACCGCGATCGCGCCGAGCGCCGCGCCGAGCGAGAGCGCGCCGACGTCGCCCATGAACACCTCGGCCGGGTACGCGTTGAACCACAGGAAGCCGAGTCCGGCGCCCGCGATCGCGCCGCAGATCACCGCGAGTTCGCCCGCGCCGGCGATCAGCGGGAACTGCAGGTAGCGCGCGAAGATGGCGTTGCCCGATACGTAGGCGAAGACGCCGAGGGCGGCGCCGATCATCACCGTCGGCATGATCGCGAGGCCGTCGAGGCCGTCGGTGAGGTTCACCGCATTGCTCGTGCCGACGATCACGAACCAGGTCAGAACGATGAAGCCCCACACGCCGAGCGGGTAGCTCACCGACTTGAAGAACGGCACGATCAGGTCCGCCTTCGGCGAGAGTTCGCCGGCGAAACCGCTCTTCGCCCAGCCCGCGAGCTGGGTCCAGGTCTGCGCGGTGTCGGGCGCCGACACCGCGAAAGCGAGGTAGACCGCCGCGACGAGCCCGATCGCCGCCTGCCAGAGGAGTTTCGCGCGCGCGGAGAGGCCCTTCGGATTGCGGTGGACCACCTTGCGATAGTCGTCGACCCAGCCGATCGCGCCGAACCCGACGATCACCAGCAGCACGACCCACACGAACCGGTTGCCGAGGTCGCCCCACAGGAGCGTGGTGATCGCGATCGAAACGATGATGAGCGCGCCGCCCATCGTCGGCGTGCCGGCCTTCGTGAGGTGGGTCCGGGGACCGTCGTCGCGCACCGACTGGCCGATCTTCATGCGCTGGAGCCACGCGATCATGCGCGGCCCCACGACGAACGAGATCACGAGCGCCGTCATGCACGCGAGCACGGCGCGCAGCGTCAGGTACCCGAACACGTTGAACGCCCGGACGTCCTTCGCGATCAGTTCGGTGAGCCACAGCAGCATCAGTGGACTCCCGCGGCGACCGTCTCGCCCAGTACCGCGGCGACGACGCGTTCCATCCGCATGAATCGCGACCCCTTGACGAGGATCGTCGTCTGCCCGCTCGCGGCGGAAACCACCGCGGCGCAGAGCGCGTCGACGTCCGCGTGCCAGCGCGCGCCCGTGCCGAAGGCCTCGACGGAGAGCCTCGCCTGCGGTCCCATGGCCTCGAGCCGATCGATGCCCCGCTCGCGCGCGTACGCGCCGACTTCGCGGTGGAACGCCGGGCCCTCCACGCCGACCTCGCCCATGTCGCCCAGCACGAGCCAGCGTTCGCCGCCGGCACGCGCGAGCACGTCGATCGCCGCGCGCACCGAGTCGGGATTCGCGTTGTAGCTGTCGTCGATCACCAGCGCGCCGGAACTCGCGCGCCGCGACACGAGGCGCCCCGCGGCCGGATGGAACGCGGCGAGCCCGCGCACCACCGCATCGAGACCGGCTCCCGCGGCGAGCGACGCCGCGGTGGCCGCGAGGGCGTTGCGCGCCATCGGCTCGCCGGGGACCGGGACGCGCGCGTCGACCGGTCCGGCCCAGGTCCGGATCGCGAGCACGCTGCGGTCCGCCGCGAACGAGGCGTGCGCCGACACGTCCGCCGGCGCGTGCAGCGCGAACGTGCGCACCGATGCTCCGGCGGCCGTCGCGGCGCGCCGCCACAGATCGCAGGCGGGATCGTCGGCGTTGAGCACCGCCATGCCACCCCTGCGGAGCGCGAGCACCGCATCGGCGTGTTCGGCGGCCACGGCGTCGACGTCCGCCATGAACTCCTGGTGTTCCCGCTGCGCGTTGTTGACGACCACGATCGTCGGCGCGGCGATCGCGGCCAGCACGCGGGTCTCGCCGCGGTGGTTCATGCCCAGTTCGACGACCGCGACGCGGTGGTCGCTGCAAAGGCGCAGGAGCGTCAACGGCAGGCCGATCGCGTTGTTGAAGTTGCCGGTCGTCGCGAGGACGCCTTCGAGGCCGAACGCCGCGCGAAGGATCGACGCGGCCATCTCCTTCACCGTCGTCTTGCCGTTGCTGCCCACGACGACGACGACCGGCAGGTCGAACCGCGCTCGCCACGCCGCGGCGAGCGCCCCGAGCGCGGCGAGCGGATCGTCGACTTCGATGACCGGGCCGGCGAACGCGCCGCGGCCCGCCGCGACGAGCGCCGCGACGGCGCCGCGCTCGAACGCGCTGGCGACGAAGTCGTGGCCGTCGAACCGTTCGCCGGAAAGGGCCACGAACAGGTCCCCCGGCTCGACCGCGCGCGAGTCGGTGGTGACGCGCGCGAACCGTGGGTTCGCGCCGACGACCCGGCCGTTCACGGCGGCGGCGGCGGCAGCGAGGTCCATCATGGCTCGCTCCATCCGGCGAGCGCGTCCTCGGCGGCGAGCGCGTCGGAGAACGCGCGGCGCTCGCCGCCGACCTCCTGCCAGGACTCGTGGCCCTTGCCGGCCACCAGGACCACGTCGCCGCGCTTCGCCGCGTGCACCGCCCCCTGGATCGCGGCATCGCGGTCGAGTTCGATCGTCCAGCGGCGGTGGCCCGCGTCGGCGAGGCCCTTCGCGACCGCGGCGGCGATCGCCCCGGCGTCCTCGTAGCGCGGGTTGTCGTTGGTGATGACCACGCGGTCGGCGAGTCCGCCGGCGATGCGTCCCATCTGCGGCCGCTTGCCCGGATCGCGGTCGCCGCCGCAGCCGAACACGCAGACGAGCTCGCCGCCCGGCGGCACGACCGGACGCAGCGCCGTGAGGACCTTCTCCAGCGCATCGGGCGTGTGCGCGTAGTCGATCACGACCATCGGGCGTCCGTCCCCGCCGTGGCGCTCCATGCGCCCGGGCGGCGGCGCGAGGCGCGCGAGCGCGGCGAGCGCGGCGTCGAACTCGACTTCGCTCGCGAGCAAGGCGCCGAGCGTGGCGAGCAGATTCGAGACGTTGAACGCGCCGACCACCGCCGTGTCGACGAAGCCGCGGCCCCACGGCGTTGCCACGCCGAGCGAGTAACCGCGCGGCCCTGCGGCGATCCCGGTGGCCGCCACGTCGGCGTTCGCGAGGCCGTAGGACAGCACACGCGCGCCGCGACCGCGCGCCTCGTCGATCAGGCGCTGGCCGAACGCGTCGTCGGCGTTGATCACCGAGCACGCGAGCCCCGGCCACGAGAACAACCTCGACTTGACCTCACCGTACGCGGCCATCGTGCCGTGGTGGTCGAGGTGGTCGCGCGTGAGGTTGGTGAACACGGCGAGATCGAAGGTCGCGCCGTTCACGCGCCCCTGTTCGAGGCCGATCGAACTCACCTCCATCGCGACGGCCTTCGCGCCGCCGTCGCGGAAGCGGGCGAGGGTCTCGTGGAACGTCGCGGCGTCGGGCGTCGTGTTCGCCGCGGGCGCGAGCGCGCCGACGAATCCGATGCCGAGCGTGCCGATCACGCCGCAGCGGCGCCCGGCGCCGTCGAGCGACTGTGCGATCCACTGCGAGGTCGTGGTCTTGCCGTTGGTGCCGGTGACGCCGACCATCCACAGGTCGCGCGACGGCCGGCCGAACACCTCGTTCGCGATCGAGCCCAGCTTGCCGGCGAGCCCTTCGACGCCCGCGTTCGCGACCGCCCACCCGTCGTTCCAGCGGAAATTGCGCGACTCCCACAGCACCGCGGACGCGCCGCGCGCGATCGCATCGGGGATGAACGCGCGGCCGTCGACGCGCGTGCCCGGCCAGGCGGCGAACGCGTCGCCGGCGCGCAGGTCGCGGCTGTCAGAACTCACGCGGTGCGGCATGGCACCCAGGCGCGCGAACAGCGCGGCGGTGTCGAAGGCGACCATCGTCCTCAGGTCTCCTCGCGCAACTCGTCCTCGGCCGGGACGACGATCACGTTGTCGACCGGCGCGTCGGTCGGCGTGCCGAGCAGGCGCAGCGCAGCGCCGGTCACCGACGAGAACACCGGCGCCGCGACGGCGCCGCCGTAGTAGCGGCCGGCCGACGGCTCGTCGATCATCACGGCGACGACGATGCGCGGATCGGAAACCGGTGCGAACCCGACGAACGAGCTCACGTAGCGGTCGGCCGCGTAGCCGCGGCCTTCCAGCTTGTGCGCGGTGCCCGTCTTGCCGGCGACCCGGTAGCCCGCGACCTGCGCGCGCGGCGCGGTGCCCCCCGGCTGCACCGCCATCTCGAGCATGCGCCGCACCGCCAGCGCGGTCTCGCGCGACATCGCCTGGCGGCCGGTCACCGGGGCGCCGGTCTTCATCAGCGTCGCGGGCACGAGTTCGCCGCCGGTCGCGAACACCGTGTACGCGCGGGCGAGCTGCACCAGGTTGACCGAGATGCCGTGGCCGTAGCTGATCGTCGCCTGCTCGATCGGCTTCCAGCTCTTCGCCGCGCGCAGGCGCCCGCTCACCTCGCCCGGGAACCCGGTTCCGGGAGCCGAACCGAAGCCGACCTCCGCGAGTTCGCGCCACAGCGTCTCGGCCGGAAGCTTCAGCGCGATCTTCGCCGCGCCGACGTTCGACGACTTCTGGATCACCTGCTCGACCGTCAGCGTGCCCGCGGGGTGCGCGTCGTGGATCGTGTTCGAGCCGATCGTGAGCGTGCCGCCGCCGGTGTCGATCGGCGTTTCCGGACGTACCGCGCCGGCCTCGAGCGCCGCGGCGATCGCGAACGGCTTCAATGTCGAGCCCGGCTCGAACACGTCGGTCAGCGCGCGGTTGCGCATGCGCTCGCGCGAGGTCCGCTCGCGCGCGTTCGGGTTGTAGGTCGGCCAGTTCGCGAGCGCGAGGATCTCGCCGGTGTGCACGTCGAGGATGACGAGGCCGCCGGCCTTCGCCTTGTTCGCCTCGACCGCCGCCTTGAGTTCCCGGAACGCGAGGTACTGCAGTCGCGAGTCGAGCGACAGCGCGAGGTCGCGGCCCTCCTGCGGCCTGCGAATCGAGGCGACGTCCTCGACCGCCTCGCCGCGCCGGTTGATGATCACCCGCCGGCTGCCGGGAATCCCGGCGAGCCAGCCCTGCTGCGCGAGTTCGATGCCTTCCTGGCCGGCGTCGCGGTCGCCGGTGAAGCCCAGCACGTGGCTCGTCACCTCGCCGCCGGGGTAGAAGCGGCGATACGCGCTCTCCTCGTTCAGCCCCTTGATTCGCAGCGCGAGGGCCCGCTCGGCGACCTCGGGCGAGACGAGCTTCGCGACGTAGACGAAGTCGTCGTTCGCGCCGACGCGCGCCTTGAGCGACGCGGGTTTGAGGTCGAGCACGCGCGCGAGCTTCGCCGCTTCCGCGTCCGACATCTCGAGCTGCGCGGGAAACGCCCACAGCGATTTCACCGGTGTCGACACGGCGAGCAATTCCCCGTTGCGGTCGACGATCCGGCCGCGATGGGCCGGAAGTTCGAGGTCGCGCGAGTAGCGCGCCGCGCCGCGTTCCTGCAGGAAGGCGTTGTCGATCCACTGCAGATAGACCGAGCGCCCGGCGAGCACCGCGAACGCGAGCGCCAGCGCGCCGAACAGGAGCGCGGCGCGGCCGCCGGGGATCGACGGCGACTCGCCGGTGCGCGCTCCGGCGCGCGCGCGCCGACGCGGGAGCGCGGCGGCCGCGCTCATCGGGGAGCTCCGCGAACGGCGGGCATCGCGACGACCTCGACGCGCCCGGGCCCGGGCACCTGCAGCCGCAGCTGTTCGCGCGCGATCTTCTCGACCCGCGCGGGCATCGACCACGTGGACTGCTCGAGCTGGAGCTGCCCGTACTCGATCTCGAATGCGCGGGCGCGCGCCTGCTCGCGCTCGAGTTCGACGAAGAGCTTGCGCGCCTGATGGCGCGAGGCGACGAGCGACACGGCGCAGGCCACGAGGATCGCCAGCAGCACGAGGTTCACCCGAGTCATGACGATCCCCCCGAAGCGCGCTGCGCGCGCCTCCCCCCGGGGGGCTCGCGTCCTCGGGGCGGCCCGTCGGACGCGGATCCCCCCGAAGCGCGCTGCGCGGACGGCCAGTCGGCGGGCAGCGCGCCCGCGGTGCGGCGCGCGACCCTCAAGGTGGCGCTCCGCGCGCGCGGATTCGCGTCGCACTCGTCGGCCGAGGGCCGGATCGCGCGCCCGACCGGGGCGAGCGGGGGCACCGGCAGGTCGGAGTGCGCGATCGGAACGCGCGCGAGCCGCGGATCGCCGCCGTACGGGGCCGAGGCGCGTGCGATGAAGCGCTTGACGATCCGGTCCTCGAGCGAGTGGAAGCTGATCACGGCGAGGCGGCCGTCATGGCAAAGCCGCGCGGCCGCGCGCGGCAGCACACGCTCGAGTTCGGCGAGTTCTTCGTTCACGGCGATCCGAAGGGCCTGGAACGTGCGCGTGGCCGGATCCTGACGCCAATCACTCCGCGTGCGCGCGCCGACGGCTTGCGCCACGATCGCGGCCAGTTCGCGTGTGGTCGCGATGGGCCGGACCGAGCGAGCCGCAACAATCGCTCTTGCAATCGGTTGAGCAAGCCGTTCTTCACCATGGTCGCGGATGACCTCCGTCAGTTCGCGCAGCGACGCGCGCGCGAGGAACGCGGCGGCCGGTTCCCCCGCGTCGGGATCCATGCGCATGTCGAGCGGGCCGTCGTGCCGGAACGAGAAGCCGCGCGCGGGCGTGTCGATCTGCGGCGAACTGATGCCGAGATCGAGGAGCACGCCGTCGACGCGATCGATCGCGAGCGCGTCGAGCACATCGTCGAGCGCCGAGAAACGCGCGCGCCGGAACACGAGGCGGACGTCGCCGATCGAGGCCGCCGAGCGCTCGGCTTCGGGATCGCGGTCGATCGCGACCACGCGTCCCCGCGCGCCGAGGCGCGCGAGGATCGCGCGGGTGTGTCCGCCGCGCCCGTAGGTGGCATCGACGTACACGCCGTCGGGGCGGAGCGAGAGCGCGACGACCGACTCTTCGAGAAGGACGCTGACGTGATTTCCATGCGGCATCAGAGCGAGAAGCCGTCGAGCGCGGGCGGGAGCGTCCCGCCGTCGAACGCGATCGCCTGCGCGGTGCGTGCCGCCCACGCTGCGTCGTCCCACAGTTCGAACTTGCGGCCCTGGCCGACCAGCACGACGCGCCGGTCGAGCGACGCATAGCGGCGCAGCGCGGGCGGCACGAGGATGCGTCCCGACGCGTCGATCTCGACGTCGTCGGCGTGGCCGACGATCAGCCGTTGCAGCGCGCGAATGCGCTCGTCGAACGACGACAGCGACATCAGGCGCGCCTGGATCGGCTCCCAGGCGTCGAGCGGATACAGGAGGAGACAGCGTGAAGGATCCGCCGTGAGCACGAGGCGCGCGCCGCTCGTCGCGACGATGGCGTCGCGCTGGCGCGCGGGGACCGCGAAGCGGCCTTTCGCGTCGAGCGCGAGTTCGGTCACGCCGCGAAACAGCGGCACGCCCGATCCACCCTCGCCCGCGATTGTCGCCAACTTCGCCTCCCTCGATGCCCCGGCTGACGGCTGGATCGGTCAGGATTCCGTCCACGGATCCCCGGAACCCCACCATAACCCACATTTCCCCACTTCCCGCCACTATACGCGCCGCTTTCACGCAAGGTCAACGAATTTCCTTGCCGAACAACCACTTAGCGTGATTTTTGCGACACAGTTCCAGAATCAATAAAAACAATGGCTTGGAACAGTTTCCGAAGGTGTTACTGCAGATGGGCGCCGCGCACGGGCCCTGCGGGCGAACGAATGTTCGATCGCGGCGTCCATGGCGCGCGATACGGGCAAATCCCCGTCGCGCGCGGCCGTTCAAAGGCCGGGTGAACTGGCTGGGCGCTTCATGCCATCGGCATGAATGACGCGGGATGATCCCGCGCGACGACCCGCCGGCCCGGCCGACGGTTCAAGGGCAACCGAATACAATGCGATCCCGCACCCGCGCCCGATGACTTCGCGCCGGGGCATTTCCCCCGCCTGCCCGGGACTTCCCATGCCGTCCGCACGCCGCCTTGCTCCTCCGTTCGTCGCGACCGTCATTGCCTTCGCCTGGACCACCGCCTCGGCACAGGGCCTCCCGGTCGGCGCGAGCGTCGCGAACGCGTCGGTCACCGGCTGGTCGCAACTCGACGCGGACATCGACGGCGGGGGCGAGACGCGCGGCTACGGCGCATTCGCGATCGGCAGCTTCACGAAGCAATTCACGCCGGAGGTCACGGCAGGCGTCACGCTGCGCTACGACCAGGAGAACTGGCGCTGGTCGGGCGACAATGCGTTCGGCGGTGCGCCCTTCAGCCGGATCCATCGGCCAGCAATCGCGGGGACCTTCGTCTACGCCGCGGGCAACGGCATCGCCTGGACGGTCCTGCCTTCGATCCAGTGGGCCTATGCCTCGGGTGCGAGCACCGGCGACGCGCAGAACTGGGGCGCGGTGTTCGCGGTCAGCAAGACCTTCTCGCCGGACCTGACGCTCGGACTGGGCGCCGGCGTGTTCCGCGAGATCGGCGAGAACGAGGCGTTTCCGGTGCTCATCGTGGACTGGCGGCTGAGCGACCGGCTGCGGCTGCGCAATCCGTCGCAGGCGGGTCCGGCGGGCGGCGCGGGACTGGAACTCGTCTGGACCCACGACGAGCGCTGGGAGTTCGCGGCCGGCGGCGCCTGGCGCCACTACCGGTTCCGGCTCGACCGCAACGGATCGGTGCCCGACGGCGTCGGCGAGAAGAACGCGATCCCGCTGCTCGCGCGGGCGACGTGGCGGCCCACGCCCGCGAGCACCCTCGACCTGTACGCCGGCGCCGCGCTGGCCGGCGAGATCACGCTCTACGACCGCGACGACAACGAAGTCGTGTCGCGGGACTTCGACCCTGTGCCGATCTTCGGCATCTCGTTCCAGATGCGGTTCTGAACCGCCGGCGTGGCTTTTCGGCCACGGTGGCCGTTACCCTTCGTCGAATTCATGACGCCGGCATGAATCCTGCCTGCGGTTGTGAGACACTCGAATGCCGTGCCGGAGGGTGCCTGCCCCGACCCGCCCCACGCCACCGTCCCGGAGGATCGCCATGCGCCGCACCCTGCTCGTCCTCGCCGCCGTCGCGACTTCGGCGCTCGCGGGCTGCGCCACCTGGAACGACCGCTACGGCTACGTCGCGCGCGCCGATCCGGTGATCTGGTTCCTCGGCGGCGCGCCCAACGAGATGCAGCTCGACTGGCCGCGCCGCGAGGTGCCGACGCTGCGGCCGCTCGTCTCGCCCGACTACGTGTCGGCGAAGACGCCGCACCCGCTCGACTATCCGCGCGGCTGGTCGCCGGAGTTTCCGCCGTACTGAACGCCGCGCGAAGTCGTCGTCGACGCCTGCGCCTGCCGCTCATGCCGGCAGGGGCCGGCGGCGGGTGACGCTTTCGGCAGGTGCCCACGCGCGTGGGCGGAAACGGATTCGAGTCGCCCGAACGGCAACGTGTCGCGCGTCGACGGCTCGTCCATCCGTCGTGCGATCGCGCGCGTGTCGCGCGTCCTCGCCGCCTTCGCCGGGAGTGGATGGCGCGCCCGACAGGATTCGAACCTGTGACCCTTGGCTTCGGAAACCAATACTCTATCCAACTGAGCTACGGGCGCGCGAACCCGACATTGTAGCGGGCGCGAACGCCACGCGTCCATCGAGGGCGTCGGCCGGTATAATGAGCCACTTCGCCGTTCCGATCCGCCGCTCGCGCGCAGCCCATGAACGAACCCGATGCCCACGCCTCGCTGATCAAGACGCCGAAGCAGCTCATCGTCGTCGTCGTGCTCGCCTTCCTCGTGCCGATCACGCTGATCGTGCTCATCACCCAGCTCGTCACCGGCGGCCAGCACGACACCGGCGACGACTCCGCGGTGCTCGCGCGCATCGCCCCGGTCGGCACCGTGCAGATCGCCGCGCCCGCCGGCCCCAAGGGCATGCTGACCGGCGAAGCCGTCTACGCCCAGACCTGCAAGACCTGCCACGAGGCCGGCATCGCCGGCGCGCACAAGGTCGGCGACAAGGCGGCTTGGGCGAAGGTCGTCGCGCAAGGCGACAAGCTCTCGTACCAGCACGCGATCGCCGGCATCCGCGCGATGCCCGCGCGCGGCGGCAATCCGGACCTCACCGACGACGAGGTGAAACGCGCGGTCGCGTTCATGGTGAACCAGTCGGGCGGGAAGTGGACCGCTCCGGCCGTCGCCGCGGCTTCCGCCACCGCGGCCGCCGCGCCCGCGCCTTCCGCCGCTCCGATCGCCGCGGCCGCGGCCGCCACCCCGGCCACCGCCGCCGCTGCGCCCACGAAGGCCGATGGCAAGAAGATCTACGACACGACCTGCACCGCGTGCCACGGCATGGGCATCGCCGGCGCGCCGAAATTCGGCGACAAGGCGATGTGGGCGCCGCGCATCGCGCAGGGCACCGCGACGCTCTACAAGCACGCGGTCGGCGGGTTCACCGGCAAGGGCGGCGTCATGCCGCCGAAGGGCGGCGCGACCAACCTGTCCGACGACGACGTGAAGGCGGCCGTCGATTACATGGTGGCTGCGGCGAAGTAGTTCGCTCAGGCGGAGCAGCTCGGCGCGGCGCGGTTCGACCGGACGCTCGCGCGCCGGCCAACTCGACGGAGTCGCAGCGCAGCAGATCGCAGCGGCGCAGTTCGACCGGACGCCCGCGCGCCGGTCAACGCGCCGGAGGTCGTGGTCCCGTGAGACCCGCTAGCTTCCCCGCGCCGCCAGCGCCGCCTTCATCGCTTTGAGCCGCTCCGCCCCCGCGGCCTTCTCGCGCGCGGCCTCGTCGGCGGGCAGCGGCTGGCCGGCCCAGCGCAGGTCGTCCTGCGCGAGCTCCTTCAGGAATCGCGACGGCTGGCAGTCCACGCGTCCGCCGGCGCGCGAGCGCGTGCGGCAGAACGACAGGTGCAGCGAGCGCTCCGCACGCGTGAGCCCGACGTAGAGGAGACGCCGCTCCTCGTCGATCGTGCCCGCGTCGATCGATTCGCGATGAGGCAGCAGACCTTCCTCGAGGCCGACCAGGAACACGTGCGGGAACTCGAGGCCCTTCGCGGCGTGCAGCGTCGACAGGCGCACCGCGTCGGCGCCCTCGCCGTCCCGGCCTTCGAGCATCGTGATGAGCGCGATCGTCTGGGTGAGGTCCAGGAGCGACTTGCGGTCGGCCTCGCCCTTCCGCGCGAGCCACGCGGCGAACTCGCGCACGCTCCGCGACTTCGCTTCGGCCTCGCGCTTGTCGAAGGTCGAGACGAGGTGGTCCTCCCAGGCGATCGCGCGCAGCAACTCGTCGATGAGCCGCCCGGCCGGCTCGCGCGGCGCGCGGCGGCGCAACTCCGCGATCGTGTCGGCGAAGCGCACGAGCGTCTCGTGCGCGCGCGATTGCGCCGCCGCGGCGAACGTGCTCGAGCGGATCGCGCGCGCGAGGCTCGAGCGCTCCGCGGTGGCGGCTTGCGCGAGTTTCGCGAGCGTCGCCTGGCCGACACCGCGCCTGGGCACCGACACCGCGCGCAGGAACGCGGGATCGTCGTCCTCGTTCGCGACCAGGCGCAGGTAGGCGACGAGATCCTTGATCTCGGCGCGGTCGAACCACGACTGCCCGCCCGACACCTCGCAGGGGATCGACTGCGCGCGCATCGCCGCCTCGAACGCGCGCGACTGGTGGTTGCCGCGGTAGAGGACCGCGTAGTCGGACCAGCGGCCGCGGTGCTCGAAGCGGTGCGCGGAGATCGCCGCGGCGACGATCTCGGCCTCCGCCTCCTCGTCGCGCGCCGCGACGACGCGGATCGCGTCGCCGTGGCCCCGGTCGCTCCACAGGCGCTTGTCGTGCAGTTTCGCGTTGTTCGCGATCAGCGCGTTCGCGCTCGCGAGGATCCGCGTGGTCGAGCGGTAGTTCTGCTCGAGCTTCACGACGACGAGCGCGGGATAGTCGCGCTCGAGCTGCGCGAGATTCTCGACCGTCGCGCCGCGCCAGCCGTAGATCGCCTGGTCGTCGTCGCCGACCGCCGTGAACCGGGCGCGCTCGCCCACCAGCGCGCGGAAGAGCCGGTACTGCGCGGGATTGGTGTCCTGCACCTCGTCGACGAGCAGGTGCTCGCAGCGCGCGCGCCAGCGTTCGCGCACCTCGGCGTCGCGTTCCAGCAGTTCCACCGGCAGCCGGATCAGGTCGTCGAAGTCGACCGCCTGATACGCCGCGAGCGCGTCCGCGTAGTGCGCGTAGGCCTTGGCGGCCGCCTTTTCGTCCGCGTCCACCGCCTCGCGCAACGCGACCGCCGGCGCGACGAGCGCGTTCTTCCAGCGGCTGATCGCCCACTGCGCCCTGCGGACGCGGGAGCGGTCCGCCGAGGCCACGAGTTCGCCGACGATCGACTCCAGGTCCTGCGGATCGAGCACCGAGAAGCCCGGGCGGAGTCCGAGCGTCTTCGCCTCGGCGCGCACGATCGCGAGCCCGAGCGCGTGGAAGGTCTGGATGCGCACGGCGGACGCATCGCCGCGCCGTCCGCGGTCGGCGAGGAGCCCGTCGACGCGCTCGCGCATCTCGCGCGCCGCCTTGTTGGTGAACGTCACCGCGACGATCCTCGCCGGATCGACGCCCTGCGCGATCAGGTGCGCGACCTTCGCCGCGATCACGCGCGTCTTGCCGCTGCCGGCGCCGGCGAGCACGAGCATCGGCGCGTCGGTGCGGCGCACCGCCGCGGCCTGTGCGGGGTTGAGCGGGAAGGACATGCGCGATTGCTACAATCGGGCGCATCGTATCAACCGGCGCGGAGCGCGTGCAGTCTTGACGCGCGCGCCGTTTTCCGCACGCGATCATGGCGCACTATGCGATCGGCGACCTGCAGGGCTGCCACGAGGAATTCGTGCAGCTCCTCGAACTCGTGGGGTTCTCGCCGTCGAGCGACCGCCTCTGGCTCGTCGGCGACCTGGTCAACCGGGGCCCGGGTTCGCTGCCGATCCTGCGCGAAGTGATGGCGCTCGGCGATGCCGCGCGGGTGGTGCTCGGCAACCACGATTTCCACCTGCTGACGGTCGCCGCCGGCATCCGGCCGCCGCATCGCGGCGACACGCTCGACGACGTGCTCGCGGCGAGGGACCGCGGCGACCTCCTCGATTGGCTGCGGACGCGCCCGCTCGTCGTGCGCGAGGGCGAATTCCTGATGGTGCACGCGGGCCTCCTCCCGGCGTGGACCGCGGCGCACGCGCAAATGCTCTCCGGCGAGGTGGAGGCGAAGCTCGCGGGGGCGGACGCGATGCGCTTCCTCTCGATCCTCTACGGCGACGAGCCGTCCGCGTGGCGCGACGATCTCGACGGCGACGACCGCCTGCGGGCGGTGGTCAACGCGTGCACGCGGCTGCGTTTCTGCACCGCCGACGGCCGGATGGAGTTCCGCGAGAAGCGCGGACGCGAGCACGCGCCGGACGGATTCCGGCCCTGGTTCGCGCACGACACCCGCCGCACCGCGCGCGAGACGGTCCTGTGCGGCCACTGGTCGACGCTCGACCTCGACCTCGCGCCCAACGTGATGATGCTCGACTCGGGATGCCTGTGGGGCGGGACGCTGACCGCGGTCAGGTTGCCCGACCGGCACGTGTTCCAGGTGCCGTCGCGGCGTCCCGTCGTGCCAAAGCCGTTCGGATAGCGTCCTCGGCGCCGCGCGCGAGTTCGCGCCGGTCGCGCGCGGCCGCCGGCACCGCCGGCGACGCGATCAGGTCGACGGCGAGCCGGCGCTCGCCGCACACGCGCCAGAACGACGTCGCGAAGCTCGTGTCGCCCGCGTACTCGGGCGCGAACGACAGGCTGCCGTCGCCGTCGTGGTAGCGGATCGCGACCGGGATGAGGCGGCCTTCGGCGTCGACGATCGGCTGCAGCAGCGATCCGTGGAATCGGAGCACCTCGCGGCCGTCGGTCGTCGTGCCCTCCGGGAACACCGCGATCGCGTCGCCGGCGCGAAGCGCGTGCGTCGCGTCGCCGTTCACGCGGCGGGTATCGCGGCGCCGCGCGCGCTCGATGAAGAGCGTCCCCGACCCGCGGATCAGGCGTCCGATCAGCGGCCAGCGCGCGAGTTCCGACTTCGCGACGAAGCGCGCCGGATGCTGCGCGTTGATGACGAAGATGTCGAGCCACGACACGTGGTTCGCCACGATCATCACGTTGCCGCCGGCCGGGTCGAAGTCGCCGTGGACACGGGCCTCGATGTTCATGAGTTCGAGGAGCCTCCGGCACCACGACCGCGTGAGTTCGCGCCGCCGCGACGCGTCCGCGCGCGGAAAGAGGAAACGCTGGGTGGCGAGACCGGTGGCGAAGTGCGCCATGACGCGCACCGCGCGCACGACCCGTACCGGCGCCGCGACCGGCCCGGTGCGTCCGGCGTCAGGCCGGCGCAGTGTCATCGCGGGTGGCCCGGAAACACCACGGCCCGCGGGAGTGCGGGCCGTGGAAGCGCGGGGAGCGCGAGCCGACTACCGCGTGACACGCGCGAGCATGCCGTCCGAGATCACGCGCACCCGGTCGCCGCGCCGAAGCGCGGCATCGACCGCGACGTCCTGAACGACGACCACGAGGCCGCCGTTGTCGAGCCGCACCGAGACCTCGACGGCGGGACGCGCGGTCGCGCTCTCCTCCATCGCGCCGCCGATGATGCCCCCGAGGATCGCGCCGATGATCGAGCCGGCGACGTTCGCTTCCCAGCTTCCGCCGACGAAACTGCCGGCGACCGAGCCGACGACCGCTCCGGTCGCGCCGCCCGCGCCGGTCCGCACGCCACCGATGCGGACGTCGCGCAGGTCCTCGACGACGCCGAACTCCACCGTCTGCGGCCGGCCGGCCTGGGCGGGCGCCCAGGTCGCCTCGGTCGGGGGCAGCGGGGCGCAACCCGCCGCGACGAACGCTAGCGCTGCCGCGGTGAAGGCGAACGGTCGTGCCATGGCGTCACCAGGGCGTGGATCCGAATGAACGAGCATACAACGCGGCGACCCGATCGCGGTTGACCGCGTGGTTCTGGCCGCCGCGCGAGGCGATCTTGAGCGCCCCGAGCGTCGAGGCGAGGCGGCCGCTGCGTTCCCAGTCCCAGCCGTTCGCGAGGCCGTACAGGAGTCCCGCGCGGTAGGCGTCGCCGCAGCCGGTCGGGTCGACGACGGCCTCCGCCTTCGCGGCCGGAATCGCGACCGTCGCGCCGTCCGTGTGGATGACCGAGCCCTCGGCGCCGAGCGTGATCGCGAGCGCCCCGGTTCGTGCCGCGATCTCGCCGAGCGGGAGCCCGGTGCGCTCGCACAGGAGCCGCCCTTCGTAGTCGTTGCAGGCGACCGCCGCGGCGCCGTCGACCATCGACAGCAGTTCCGCGCCGTCGAAGAGCGTGATCCCCTGGCCGGGGTCGAACAGGTAGGGGATGCCCGCGGCGCGGAACTCCGCGGCGTGCTGCAGCATGCCGTCGCGGCCGTCCGGCGCGATGATCCCCCAGCGGACGCCGGGCACGTCGGCGACGTGGTTGTCGTGCGAGCGCGTCATCGCGCCGGGGTGGAACGCGGTGATCTGGTTGTCGTCGAGATCGGTGATGATGAACGCCTGCGCGGTGAACGCGCCCGGCACGTCGCGCACGCCCTCGGTGCCGATGCCGAGTTTCGACAGGCGTTGCCGGTAGTCGCGGCCGTCGTCGCCGAGCGTCGCCATCACCACAGGCGCGCCGCCGATCGCCTGCAGGTTGTACGCGATGTTGCCGGCGCAGCCCCCCCACTCGCGCCGCATCTCGCCCACCGTGAACGACACCGACAGCATGTGCGCCTGGTCGGGCAGGATGTGCCGGCCGAACCGGTCGGGGAACACCATGATGGTGTCGTAGGCGAGCGAACCGCAGATCAGCGTCTTCATGGACTCCCTGCCCCGGCGGAGCTTCGGCAGGACGCGAGTCTAGCCCAAGACGTCCGGGAGACGTCGGACGCCCGGGCCCGCGCGCACCGCGGGATCGGACGCTTCCCGCGCCCGGCTGCGCCGGACGGATGACGCCCGGCGACTACCCGACGCTGTCGCGCGCGAGTTCGCGTACGATGCCCTGCTGCCGGCGCGAGACGGGCAGGGTCTCGGCGAGGCCGTTCAGCAGCACTTCCCAGTGCGCGTCGCCGTCGTCGTTGACGCGCCGCTCGAAGCCGCGGATCGCGTCGCGCGCGACGAGGCAGTTGCGGTGGACGCGCACGAACCGGTGGCCGAACTCCGACTCGAGACGGGTCAGCGACTCCTCGAGCAGGAACTCCCGGTCGTGCGTGCGGATCGTGATGTACTTGAGCTCGGCCTTGAGGTAGACGACCTCGTCGACCGGCACGAGTACCACGCGCGAGCGCTCGGTGACCGACAGGAAGCGGCGCGCGTTCCCCGGGAGCTGCGAGATGCGCTCGGCGTCGAGCGGCCGCAGCTTCGGCACCTTCTGCAGCGCCGAGAGCAGGCGCTGCACGCGCACCGGCTTCACGAGGTAGTCGACCGCATGCACGTCGAACGCCTCGAGCGCGTGCTCCTGGAACGCGGTCGTGAACATGACGACCGGCGGGCGCGGCAGCTTGAGCAGGTGGCGCGCGAGTTCGATGCCGTCCATGTCCGGCATGTGGATGTCGGTCAGCACGAGGTCGGGCGGCGCCGACTGCATGAGGTCGAGGGCCTCGCGGCCGTTCGCGGCCTCGCCGACCACCGCGAGCGGCAGCGACGACGCGCAGTCGTCGAGCAGTTCGCGCAGGCGCCGGCGCGCCGGCGACTCGTCGTCGACCACCATCACGCGCAGCGGGACGTCAGGCATGGGCGGCTCCTGCGCGGAAGTTCTGGGTCGGCGGCCGAAGTCGCGGCTCGCGGCGTTCGTGCGCCGTGCGCGCGGCGCCGCCCGCCGCGTCGCCGGGACGCTCGGTGCGGTAGGGCATGCGGATGTGGACCTCGTAGGCGTGCTCGAGCACCTTCGACTCGAGCGAGGCCTCGGCGTCGAAATGCAGGGCCAGGCGCTCGCGCACATTGGCGAGCGCCATCTTGTTGCCGGAGTGGTGGCGGCCGCCGGCGGCGCGATAGGGATTGCGGAGCACCGCGTGCACCTCGCCCTTCGACAGGAAGATGTTGACCGAGATCGTTCCCGGCGCGCTCGAAGGCTCGATGCCGTGGTAGACGGCGTTCTCGAGCAACGGCTGGAGCACGAGCGGGGGCACGAGCGCGTCGGCGGGCATGCTCTTCACGTTCCAGTCGACGACGAGACGCTCGCCCAGCCGGAGCTTCTCGAGCTCCAGGTACTGGCGCGAGAGTTCGACCTCGTCGGCGAGCGGCGCGAGTTCGCGGTTGTCGCGCATCAGGACGCGGAACAGGTCGGCCATGTCGTGCAACGCTTCCTCCGCGCGCCGCGGGTCGGTCCGCACGAGCGAGAGCACGCCGTTGATGCTGTTGAACAGGAAATGCGGCCGGATGCGCGCCTGCAGCGCCTGCAGCCGCGCCTCGGCGATCGCGGGCGACAGCGCGCGCGCGCGGAGCTGGAAGTACGCGATCAGCGCGGCGGTCGCCACGAGCGCGAGCAGCAGGTGGCGCAGCAGCACGTCCTGCAGGCCGGGCAGCAACTGCCGCAGCGCGACATGCACGGCGAGACCGCAGGCGACCGTCGACGCGAACACGCAGGCGACGCCGACGCGGCCGGGCTGCCGCAGGAGCCAGGGCGCGATGGCGTAGAGGACCGTGAGTTGCAGGATCAGGTGCGGCTCGACGAATCCGGTCATCGCGACCCAGGTCGCGATGAACGCGTCCGGGGCCGACGACTGCGCGAGCGCGACCACCGCCGCCGCGCCGTTCACGGCGAGGAGGATCCGCAGGATCGTCCCGAGATTGCGGAAATCCGGCAGGGCCGGAATCCGGTCGCGGGAGCTTTGCCTTATAATCGATGCCATCTGCGTGGCCGCATGCAATCATCGTGCCCGCCACGTGCCCCGGTCACCGACGCGGGCCCGGTCGCGGCGGTGTCCGTCGCCGGGCCAGCGATTGTCGGCACACATCGCAGGGCGCGCAAGCGAACGTCCTCCTCGACCGCGATGACCGATCCCGACCCCCGCCCGCCCGCGCCGCCGGCACCGGGCCCTGACGACGCGGCGAAACCCGCGACGGGCACCTGGTCGGGGCGTTTCGCCGAACCGGTGTCCGAACGGGTCGCCCGCTTCCAGGCCTCGGTCGGCTTCGACCGGCGCCTCGCCGAGGCCGACATCGACGGCTCGATCGCGCACGCCCGGATGCTCGAGGCGAACGGCGTCATTTCGCGCGAGGACCTCGCGGCGATCGAGCGCGGCATGGCGGAAATTCGCGCGGACATCCGCGCCGGACGCTTCGCGTGGTCGATCGCCGACGAGGACGTCCATCTCAACATCGAGAAGCGCCTGACCGCGCTCGTCGGAGACGCCGGAAAGCGCCTGCACACCGGGCGATCGCGCAACGACCAGGTCGCGACCGACCTGCGGCTGTGGCTGCGCCGCGAAATCGACCTGATGGCCGCGCGGCTGCGCGCCCTGCGCCGCGGCTTCGTCGACCTCGCGCAACGCCACGCCGACACGATCATGCCGGGCTTCACCCACCTGCAGGTCGCGCAGCCGGTGACCTTCGGCCACCATCTGCTCGCCTACGAGGCGATGTTCGCGCGCGACAGCGAGCGCCTCGCCGGC
Organism: Burkholderiales bacterium; assembly: GCA_015075645.1. Taxonomy (NCBI): domain Bacteria; kingdom Pseudomonadati; phylum Pseudomonadota; class Betaproteobacteria; order Burkholderiales; species Burkholderiales bacterium. The sequence goes on from JABTUF010000001.1 coordinate 651,199, forward strand.
TGCCGCGTGCGCGTGAACCGGCTGCCGCTCGGCAGCGCCGCGCTCGCCGGCACGAGCTACCCGATCGACCGCTCGCGCGTCGCCCGGGAACTGGGCTTCGACGCACTGTGCGGGAACTCGCTCGACGCGGTGTCCGATCGCGACTTCGCGATCGAGTTCGCGGCGTTCGCCGCGCTCGTCATGGTGCACCTGTCGCGCTTCGCCGAGGAACTCGTGCTCTGGTCGAGCCCGCGCTACGGCTTCGTCACGCTCGCGGACCGCTACTGCACCGGCAGTTCGATCATGCCGCAGAAGAAGAACCCGGACGTGCCCGAACTCGTCCGCGGCAAGTCGGGGCGCGTCATCGGGCACCTGGTCGCGCTCGTCGCGCTGATGAAGGCGCAACCGCTCGCCTACAACAAGGACAACCAGGAGGACAAGGAGCCGCTGTTCGACACCGTCGACACGCTCGCCGACTGCCTGGACATCATGGCCGACCTGGTGGCGCACGGCCTCGCGCCGATGCCCGAGCGCATGCGCGAGGCGGCGCGCGAGGGCTACGCGACCGCGACCGACCTCGCCGATTACCTCGTCCGCAAGGGATTGCCGTTCCGCGACGCGCACGAGGTCGTGTCGCGCGCGGTGCGCGCCGCGGAGGCGCGCGGCGTCGACCTCGCGCAGTTGCCGCTCGCCGAACTCTCGCGCTTCTCGCCGCTCGTCGGCGCCGACGTCTACCACGTGCTGACGCTCGAGGGCTCGGTCGCCTCCCGCGACCATCCCGGCGGCACGGCGCCGAGGCGCGTCCGTGAGGCCGCGGCCGCCGCGCGCGCGGCGCTCGACGCCGAGGAGGCCCTCCGATGACTCCGGCGCCGATCGACGCGCTCGGCCTCGTCGCGGGAACGTTCACGACCATCGCGTTCGTGCCGCAGATCGTGCGCATCGTGAAGGTGCGCCACGCGGACGACCTCTCGTGGTGGACCTTCGGCACCTTCGCCTTCGGCGTCGCGCTCTGGCTCGCGTACGGCCTGCACCTCGACGCGGCGCCGATCATCGTCGCGAACGTGGTGACGCTCGCGCTCGCGCTCGTCATCCTGATCCTCAAGTGGCGCTACCGCGCCGGCGGCGGGCACGAAGCGCCGCAGCCCGCGCGCCGTCCGCGACCATGATCGACACCTTCGTTCCCACCCTCCTCGCATCGCGACGCCTCCCATGACGACCTCCCCCTCGAAGAAACTCGCGTTCCTCGGCCTCGGCGTGATGGGCTACCCGATGGCGGGACACCTCGCGCGCGCCGGGCACGAGGTCGCGGTCTACAACCGCACGCCGGCGAAGGCCGACGCGTGGCGCGCCGAGTATCCGGGACGCGTGGCGCGCACGCCCGCCGAAGCCGCGCGCGGCGCCGACCTCGTGATGATGTGCGTCGGCAACGACGACGACGTGCGCGCGGTCGCGACCGGCGCGGGCGGCGCACTGGAAGGCATGGCGAAGGGCGCGATCCTCGTCGACCACACGACCGCCTCGGCGCTCGTCGCGCGCGAGGTGCACGCGGCCGCGGCGGCGGTGGGCGTGGCCTTCCTCGACGCGCCGGTGTCCGGCGGGCAGGCCGGCGCGCAGAACGGCAAGCTCACGATCATGGTCGGCGGCGACGCGGACGCGTTCGCGCGCGCCGAGCCGGTGCTCATGCACTACGGGCGCGCCGTGACGCTGATGGGGCCGACGGGCGCGGGGCAGCTCACCAAGATGGTCAACCAGATCTGCATCGCGGGGCTCGTGCAGGGCCTGTCGGAAGGCGTGGACTTCGCGATGCGCGCGGGGCTCGACGCCGAGCGCGTGCTCGACGTGATCGGCAAGGGCGCGGCGCAGTCCTGGCAGATGGACAACCGCGGCAAGACGATGGTCGCCGACCAGTTCGACTTCGGCTTCGCGGTCGACTGGATGCGCAAGGACCTCGGCATCTGCCTCGACGAGGCGCGCAAGAACGGCGCGACGCTGCCGGTGACCGCGCTCGTCGACCAGTACTACGGGCAGGTGCAGCAACGCGGCGGCGGTCGCTGGGACACGTCCAGCCTCATCCGCCTGCTGCGCGACGCGAAGTGATCCGCTGCGCAGCGCTTGCGATCGCCTGCGCGATCGCCTTCGCGGGCGGCAACGCGTACGCGGAGCCGACGGTGACGAACGCCTGGATGCGCCCGGCCGCCCTCGGCGCGAAGAGCGCGGACGCGTACGCCGATCTGCGTACGAGCACTCCGACGACGCTCGTCGCGGTGCGCACGACCGCCGCGCGCCGCGTCGACCTCGTCATCCACGATCCACGCGATGCCGCGAGCGTGCCGCACGTCGTCGACAGGCTCGCGCTGCCGGCCGGAGAAACGCGCTTCGCGCTCAAGGGTTCGGTGCTGCGCATGGTCGACGTCGCCGTGCCGATCGTCCCGGGCGACGGCGTGCCGCTGGTCTTCGAGTTCGTCGACGCGGCGGGCAAGGCGACGAAGGTGGAGGCGAAGGTCGAGGTGCGCGGCTTCGCGCCCTCGCCTGCGCGGATGCGCTGACCCGCGCCGGCAAGGACGGGCATCCGCGGCGGCGCGACCGCCGCTGCCCTGCCCAACGCCGGCCGATTCCCGGCTGGGTGCAGCTTGGGATCTGCCAGCGACGGCGAGTCAGTCCGGCCCGGCCCCCTCCGCCGGCACGCGGTCGCCCTCGACGATGCGGATCGCCGTTTCGATCTCGGCGGTCCGGCCGAGCATGATCGTCGCCGAGCAGTACTTCTCCTTCGACAGCTTCACCGCGCGCTCGACCTGCCGGGGGTCGAGGCCACGGCCCGCCACCGTGTAGGCGAGGCGGATGCGCGTGAAGACCTTCGGCTCCACAGCGGCACGGTCCGCCTCCGCCGCGACGACGCAGTCGGTGACCGGCTGGCGCGCCTTCTTCAGGATCAGCACGACGTCGAAGGCCGTGCAGGCGGCGGCGCCGGCGAGCACCAGTTCCATCGGCCGCGGCCCGAGGTTGCGCCCGCCGTGCTCGGGTGCGCCGTCGATGACCAACGCGTGCCCGCTGCCGGTCTCGGCCACGAACGACATGCCTTCGGTCCAGTGAATTCTCGTCTTCATGTTTGTGTGTACCCACTTATCGCTGCACCGGCGTCCGGAAGGCATCCAGCGTACCTCGGCGGCATAGGGCGCGAAAGGCGCGAGCGCACGCCGGCGCGCTCGGATCCCACGACCTCGGGATCACCCCAGATATTCCCATTGCATTGTGCGCCGCAATATGCGATTCTGGAAGGGTCGGCGGACCCGCGGGGTCCTCTCCGCTCCGCCGGCGCATTCCATCCCTCCTCCTCCTTGGATGGAATCCTCGGGCGCGGTGCCAGTCACCGTGCCCATTTTTTTGCCCGGACGATGCACGCGCGCCCGGGTTCGCGCCGCGCGCCCCCGGGATGTTGCGCCGCCGCAACACCCGCTGCGCGGTCCGGCGCCGGTTGACCCGATGCTCCTTTACGGATTACAATTCAAGACTTTGCTTCGCTCGTCCGGCGCGATGCGCCGGCGTGCCTTCCGGACCCCTCCCGCCATGAAGACCTACTCCGCCAAGCCCGCCGACGTGCGCCGGGACTGGTACGTCGTCGACGCGACCGACCAGGTGCTCGGCCGCCTCGCGAGCCAGATCGCGCTGCGCCTGCGCGGCAAGCACAAGCCGATCTATACGCCGCACGTCGACACCGGCGATTTCATCGTCGTGACCAACGTCGAAAAGCTGCGCGTCACCGGCACCAAGGCCGAGACGAAGCTCTACCACCGCCACTCGACCTACCCGGGCGGCATCACGACGACGACCTTCGGCAAGATGCAGGCGCGTTTCCCGGGCCGTGCGCTCGAGAAGGCGGTCAAGGGCATGCTGCCGAAGGGCCCGCTCGGCTACGCGATGCTGAAGAAGCTCAAGTGCTACGCGGGGCCGTCGCATCCGCACACGGCGCAGCAGCCCAAGACCCTCGACGTCACCAAGGCCTGACATGATCGGCAACTACTACTACGGCACGGGCCGGCGCAAGACCTCGGTCGCGCGCGTGTTCCTGAAGCAGGGCAGCGGCAAGATCGTCGTGAACGAGAAGCCGATCGACGAGTTCTTCGCACGCGAGACCGGCCGCATGGTCGCGCGCCAGCCGCTCACGCTCACCAACCACGTGACGACCTTCGACGTGATGGTCAACGTGTCGGGCGGTGGCGAATCCGGCCAGGCTGGCGCGGTGCGCCACGGCATCACGCGCGCGCTGATCGACTACGACGCGCAACTGAAGCCGGTCCTCTCGAAGGCGGGACTCGTCACGCGCGACGCGCGCGAGGTCGAGCGCAAGAAGGTCGGCTTCCACAAGGCGCGGCGCCGCAAGCAGTTCAGCAAGCGCTGATCCCGGGGCGAAGGCTCGAGCGAAAGGCCGCCGTCAGGCGGCCTTTTCGTTCCGGGGTCGGTTTCCGTCCGACAGACGGGGAGGCGTGCGCCGGAGGACACCTCGCAGGCCGGGGCAGGTTGATAGAATCGGACCGGACTATGACGGAGGCATGGTGATCGACATCGGCATCGTCGGAGGGACCGGGTACACCGGCGTCGAACTGCTGCGGCTCCTCGCCGGACACCGCGAGGCTCGCGTGCGCTCGATCACCTCGCGCAAGGACGCGGGCACGCGCGTGTCCGACATGTTCCCGAGCCTGCGCAGGCGCTACGACGATCTCGCGTTCGTCGAACCCGACCGCGCGAATCTCGGCGACTGCGACGTCGTGTTCTTCGCGACGCCCCACGGCGTCGCGATGGCGCAGGCGCGCGAACTCGTGGCCGCCGGCACGAAGATCATCGACCTCGCCGCGGACTTTCGGCTCAAGGATCCCGCGCTCTTCGAGCGTTGGTACAAGATGCCGCACGCCTGCCCCGACCTCCTCGCCGAAGCGGTCTACGGACTGCCCGAAGTGAACCGCGAGGCGATCCGCAAGGCGCGCATCGTCGGCAACCCGGGCTGCTACCCGACCGCGGTGCAACTGGGCTTCCTGCCGCTCGTCGAGGCCGGCGCCGTCGACACGAGGCACCTGATCGCCGACTGCAAGTCGGGCGTCTCGGGCGCGGGCCGCAAGGCGGAGCTGAACCTGATGTTCGCCGAGGCGTCGGACAACTTCGCCGCGTACGGCGTGAAGGGCCACCGCCACCAACCCGAGATCGCGCAGGGCCTGTCGATCGCGGCGAAGGGCCCGGTGTCGCTCGCGTTCACCCCGCACCTGACGCCCGCGATCCGCGGCATCTTCGCGACGCTGTACGCCCCGCTCGTGAAGAGCGGCGTCGACCTGCAGGCGCTGTTCGAGAAGCGCTACGCGGGCGAACCGTTCGTCGACGTGATGCCCGCGGGTTCCGCCCCCGACACGCGCTCCGTGCGTGCGTCCAACCACCTGCGCCTCGCCGTGCATCGTCCGGCCGACACCGACCTCGTCATGGTGCTCGCGGTCGAGGACAATCTCGTCAAGGGCGCGGCGGGACAGGCGATCCAGAACATGAACCTGATGTTCGGGCTCCCCGAGACGACGGGGCTCGAGGCGCTGCCGGTGCTGCCGTAGCGCGACGCGCGCGATGTCGGTCGACCACACCTGGCGTCGCGTGCGGCGACGTTTCTCCATCAGCGCCCCCCGCATGGCGGTGCGCACCCACCTGGGCTGGCCGTGGCGCGCGGCGATCGCGCTCGCGCTCGTCGCCCTGGTCGGCGGCATGTGGTGGTGGGGGTTCGACTTCGGGCAGATCTTCGGCGGATTCAACCGCAAGGCGGTCGAGCAGGAACTCGCGGCCGCCCGCGCGGACGTCACGCGACTGTCGCAGGAAGCCGCCGCGCTCCGGCTCGCGAACTCCGGGCTCGAGAGCGAGCTCGCGATGACGCGAGGCGCCCAGGCGACGTTGTCGCGGCAGCTCACCGAGCTCACGCAGGAATCGCAGGCCGCGAAGGAGGAACTCGCGTTCCTGCAGAAGCTCGTCGCCGATTCGAGCAAGCAGGTCGGGCTGTCGATCCCGCGGCTCGTCGTCGAGCGCACGGCCGAGGATGCATGGCACTACAGCGTCCTCGTGGTGCGCGGCGGCGCACCCCGCGACGACTTCCAGGGGCGCATCGCGCTCGCGGCCACGCTCGCGCCCGCCCAGGACGACGCCGACCGGGCCCCGCCCTCGACGCTGCGGGTCCCCGACGACCTCCCGGACGCGGCGCCCTCCCTCAAGCTGCGATTCAAGTATTATCAGCGGATCGAAGGGGTCCTCAAGGTCCCCCCCGGCACGCAAGTGCGGTCGCTGACCGTGCGCGCGTACGAGGACGGCACCGCGGCGCCCCGCGCCGTCCGGACCCTTGCGCTCTCGTAGGGAGGCCGCATGTTCAGCGAGAAGAAGCATCCCCCGCCGCAGAAGCGCATCGACTGCCTGATCGGCGCCGGCACCTCGGTGCGCGGCGACATCGTGTTCACCGGCGGCCTGCGGATCGACGGCCGGGTCGAGGGCAACGTCTCGACGGCCGAGGGCCAGGCGGGAACGCTCGTGGTGAGCGAACAGGCGCGCATCGACGGGGAAGTCCGCGTCTCGCACATCGTGGTCAACGGGACGGTGAACGGGCCGGTCGCGGCGAGCGACTACCTCGAACTGCAGCCCAAGGCGCGCGTGACCGGGGACGTGACCTACAAGACGCTCGAGATGCACGTCGGCGCGGTGATCCAGGGCCGGCTGAACCACGGCCAGGCAGAACCGGGATCGGCGTCGGTGGTCGAATTGAAGCGGGTCGGCGGCTGAGGCCGGGACCCCGAGCAACAACGGGCGGCGACGCCCATGGGAGCACGACGATGAATGCGATGAACGAGATGCCCGCCCCGCTCAACTTCACCGACGCCGCGGCCGAGAAGGTCCGCGCGCTGATCGAGGAAGAGGGCAATCCGGAACTGAAGCTGCGCGTCTTCGTGACCGGCGGAGGCTGCTCGGGCTTCCAGTACGGCTTCACGTTCGACGAGACCACCGCCGAGGACGACACCTCGATGGTGAAGAACGGCGTGACGCTCCTGATCGACCCGATGAGCTTCCAGTACCTCGCCGGCGCGGAGATCGACTACACCGACGGCCTCGAAGGTGCGCAGTTCGTGATCAAGAACCCGAACGCCCAGTCGACCTGCGGCTGCGGGTCGAGCTTCTCCGCCTGACCTTGCCCGCGCCGCGCGCACGCGCGGCGCCGGACATCGGGACGGCGCCCGGCGAGGGCCGTCCCTTCTTTCTCGGCGGCTCCGCCGGCTCCGGCGGCGCGCCCGCATCCGAGCCCTTCAGGTACTCGCGGCGGATGTCGACCGACGACCGCCGCCCGACGTCCGGCCAGGTGCGCTCGAGCCAGGCGGCCGCGGTCTCCCGCCCCCGGTCGCGCAGCATCGCGAGGAACCCGAAGTCGAGGTCGAACTTCGTCGCCTCCGACTGGTCGGCGAGCGCGCGGTCGGCGCGGATCGCGTGCATGCGGATGTAGCGGAGCCTCGAACGCTTCTCCGGCTCGAGCCAGCCGTCGGCCACGAGCCTCTGCACGAACGCGATCGCGCGCAGTTCCGCGACGAGCGAGCTGTTGAACGTGATCTCGTTGACGCGGTTGGCGATGGCCTCCGGCAGCATCGGGACCTCGTCGCGCACGATCGGATTCACGTGCACGATGACGACATCGCGCGAATCGCACTCGTAGAAGAACGGAAACAACGCCGGATTGCCGGTGAAGCCGCCGTCCCAGTAGGCGTGCCCCTCGACCTCGACCGCCTGGAAGTACTGGGGCAGGCAGGCGGAGGCGAGCACGACGTCCGCGGTCACCTCGTGGTTGCGGAACACGCGGATCTTGCCGTCCCGTACCCGCGTCGCGGACACGAAGAGCTTGACCTCGCGGCAGGAGCGCAGCGCCTCGAAGTCGACCTGCGACTCGATGAGATCGCGCAGCGGGTTCACGTTGCCCGGGTTCAGTTGGTAGGGCGAGAAGGTCTCGGTCAGCGCGCGGAACGCCTGGTAGGTCGGCGACAGGCTCGCGTTGCCGCCGGTCAGCATGAGTTCCCACGGCGAACGCCGCACGGGCGAGGCGACCGCGCCCAGCGCCGCCACGCCATCCCACAGGCGCGCCAGCGCCTCGCGCGCGCCGTCGCGCCCGCCGCGCAACAGTCCGCAGGCGAGCACGACCGCGTTGATCGTGCCGGCGCTCGTCCCCGACAGGCCCTCGATGGTCACGCGCGGATCCTCGAGCAGGCGATCGAGCACGCCCCAGGTGAACGCGCCGTGCGCGCCGCCGCCCTGGAGCGCGAGGTTGATCGGTCGGGAGCGGCCGGAGGCAGCGCTCCTGCGCATTGAAACCATCGCTCAGTGCGCAGTCCAGCCGCCGTCGATCGACAGCGCGGCGCCGGTGATCGACTTCGCCGCCTCCGACGCGAGATAGACGGCGAGCGCGGCGACCTCGCCGATCTCGACGAACCGGGCCGTCGGCTGTTCGGCGAGCATCACCTTCTGCACCACCTCGTCCTCCGACATGTGGTGCGTGCGCGCCTGGTCGGGAATCTGCGCCTTCACGAGCGGGGTCAGCACGTAGCCCGGGCAGATGGCGTTCGCCGTGATGCCGAAGGGCGCGACCTCGAGCGCGACCGTCTTGGTGAAGCCCACGACGCCGTGCTTCGACGCGACGTACGCGGACTTGAACGGCGACGCGACCAGCCCGTGCGCCGACGCTATGTTGACGATGCGGCCCCACTTGCGCGCCTTCATGCCGGGGATCGCGAGCCGTGTCGCGTGGAACGTCGCCGACAGGTTGATCGCGAGGATCGCGTCCCACTTGTCGGGCGGAAACGTCTCGACCGGCGCGACGTGCTGGATGCCCGCGTTGTTCACGAGGACATCGACCGGGCCCACGCGCTTCATCATCGCTTCGATGTCGCCCGGCTTCGACATGTCGGCGGCCTCGTAGCGCACGTTCACTCCGGTGGCGCGGGCGAGTTCGGCGCGCGCGCGCTCGATCGCCGCCGCGTCGCCGAAGCCGTTCAACACGATGTCGCAACCCTCGCGTGCGAGCGCTTCGGCGATGCCCTGCCCGATCCCGGAGGTCGAGCCCGTGACGAGCGCGATGCGGCGTGACGTCATCTTGAAACTCCCGATGGTCGATGTCCTGCAGGTTCGACCGCGCGTTCGTGCCGGACGTTCCCGGACCGGGGACGGCCCGGACGTCCGTTCCATCGTGCCACGATCATTTCGGATGGACGGCGCCGAGCACGCGCAGGCCCCGGGCGCCGGTGACCGCGGGCAGGTTCCCGGGGCGTCCGGCGAGCGTCTCGCGCGCGAGCCAGGCGAACGCGAGCGCCTCGACGTGCTCGGCCGCGACTCCGCGCTCCGAGGTCGGCAGGACGCGCCGGGGCGCGAGTTCGCGCGCGAGGTCGCGCATCAGCGTCGCGTTGCGCGCGCCGCCGCCGCAGACGAGGACCTCCTCGGCAGCACCGGCGTGCGCGCGGACAGCGTCGGCGATGGTGCGCGCGGTGAGCGCGACGAGCGTCGCCTGGACGTCGGGCGGCCGCAGGTCCTCGCCGGAGCGCGCGAGGTGCTCGTCGAGCCACGACGAGTGGAAGCGGTCGCGGCCGGTGCTCTTCGGCGGCGCGAGCGCGAAATACGGGTCGCCGAGCATGGCGGCCAGCAGCGGCTCGTGCGGCCGTCCGCAGGCGGCCCACGCGCCGTCGGGGTCGTAGGGTCCGCCGCGATGCTGGCTGTGCCACAGGTCGGAGAGCACGTTGCCCGGGCCGGTGTCGAAACCGCGCACCGGGCCCTCGGGCGGGAGATCGGTGAGGTTCGCGATGCCGCCGACGTTCACGACGACCCGGTGGACCCGCGCATCGCCGAACAGCGCGGCGTGGAATGCCGGCACGAGCGGAGCGCCGTGCCCCCCGGCGGCGACATCCCGGCGCCGGAAGTCGGCCACGACGACAACGCCGGTGCGCTCGACCACGCGCGAGGCGTCGTTCAACTGGAGGGTCCAGCCGCGTTCCGGGCGGTGGCGCACCGTCTGCCCGTGCACGCCGGCGGCCACGAGCGCCGACGGCTCGATGCGCGCGTTCGCGCACGCGGCCAGGATCGCGTCCGCGTAGAGGTCGGCGAGCGCCACGGTGGCGTCGGCCGCGCGCGCGAGTTCGTCCTCGCCCGCGGCCTGCAGCGCGGCGAGCGCATCGCGCAGCGGCGACGGAAAGGGAAGGTACGCGGCGCCGAGCGTCCGGCACAGGCCGCCCGCGTCCGGCGCGAAGTCCGCCACCACGGCATCGACGCCGTCGAGGCTCGTGCCGGACATCACCCCCGCGTAGCGCTCGCGGGACATGGCGGCCGTCAGCGCGTCTGCGCGAGCGTCGGGCGCGGCGCGTGTCGCGCGACGTCGAGCATCGCCTGCGCCGGCGCGATCGATGCGGCGAACACGGCGCGTTGCGCCGCGGGCACCGGATCGGCCGCGGGCAGCGCGATCGTCTGAGGATTGCGCGCGACGTTCGAGACGCGGAACTCGTAGTGCAGATGCGGACCGGTGGCCCAGCCGGTCTGGCCGACGTAGCCGATGGTGTCGCCCTGCGACACGCGCGCGCCCGCTCGAACCCCCGCGGCGAAGCGCGACAGGTGCGCGTAGAGCGTGGTGATCGCGCCGTCGTGCTTCAGGACGACCGCGTTGCCGTAGCCGCCTTGACGGCCCGCCGACACGACGACGCCGTTTGCCGTCGCACGCACCGGGGTTCCGGTGGGCGCGCCGAAATCGACGCCGGTGTGCGCGCGCCACGTGGAGAAGATCGGGTGCCTGCGGGCGAGCGAGAAGCCGGAGGTCACGCGCGAGAACGCCATCGGCGAGCGCAGGAACCCCTTGCGCGCATTGCCGCCGTCGGCGCCGTAGTAGCCCTCGGTGCCGTCGGGCGCCACCCAACGGTACGCGTACAGCACCTTGCCGCGGTTCTCGAACTCGGCCGCGACGATGCGTCCCGCGCCCGCGGGCTCACCCTCCACCGCGAGCGTCTCGTAGACGACGGTGAAGCGGTCGCCGCGGCGCAGGTCGTGGTAGAAGTCGATGTCACCGGAGAACGCGTCGGCGAGCGCGAGCGTGATCGCGTCGGGCAGGCCGATCGCGTCGGCCGCGCCGAAGAGCGAGGTCTCGATGACGCCGGAACGCACCGCCAGGCGGGTGTCCACGTTCGCGTCGACGCGGCGCGCCGCGAGCTCGTCGCCGTCGCGACGGATCGTGAGCACCTGCGTCGGCGCCGGCGAGAAACGCAGTTCGACGAAGCGGCCGTCGAGGTCGGTGGCGACGCGCACCGGTTGCCCGGGCTTCAGCATGACGAGCGGCCGCGCGGCCGGGTCGCGTCGCACGAGCGCGAGCAGTTCCGCGTCGTCGATGCCGGCGCGCGCGAGGAGTTCACCGATGGTGTCGCCGCGGCGGACCCGCTCCTCGCGCCAATAGGGCGCCTGCGGGCCGGATGCTTCCGCGACCTCCGGCAGCGCGAGGTCCCGCACCGTCAGCGTCGTGGGCACCGGATCGACGACGGTGTCCGGTGCGATGCCGAAGGCCGCGACGCCCGAGAGGGCGAGGACGGCGACGGCGGCGAGCGCGATCCTCCGCGGTCGATCGGATAGAATGCGCCATCCCCGCGAAGGCGAGGTGCGGGTGTCTCCGCCCATCGCCCGATTCTAGCAAAGCCCGTTCCCGAAGGTTCAGCCATGGCCCTGACGATCTACGGCATCGCCCAATCGCGCGCCTTCCGCACGTTGTGGGCCGCGCGCGAACTCGGTCTGTCCTACGAGCACGTCGCCCACCACTACGCCGGCCCGGAGGTCAAGGCCGCGCCGTTCCTCGCGATCAACCCGATGGGGGCGGTCCCGGCGATCGTCGACGACGGCTTCGCGCTGTTCGAGTCGCTCGCGATCAACCTCTACCTCGCCCGCAAGGCGGGGAAGCTGTGGCCGGCGAGCGTCCAGGGCGAGGGACTCGCCTACCAATGGACGCTCTTCGCCGCCACCGAGATCGAGCCGCAGTTGGGCACGTGGTACGCGCACACCGCGTACCTGCCCGCGGAGAAGCGCAAGCCCGCGCTCGCGGCCGAGGCGGTGCCGATGGTCGAGAAGCGCTTCGACGTGCTCGACGCGACGCTCGCCCGGCGCGCGTGGCTCACCGACGACGCGTTCACGATCGGCGACCTCAATCTCGCCGCGGCGCTGTACCGTGCGCCGGCCTTCGGACTCGCGCGCTGGCCGAAGCTCGCCGACTGGCACGCGCGCTGCTACGCGCGCCCGGCCGCGAAGGCCGCCGTCGCGGAGCGCGAGGCTCCCGCCGCCGCACCCCGATGACCGTCGACATCGACCGGCAGATCGAGGTCGCGAAGCGCGGCGCCGACGAACTGATCGTCGAGGCCGAGCTTCGCGCGAAGCTCGCGCGGGGCAAGCCGTTGCGCATCAAGCTGGGGCTCGACCCGACCGCGCCCGACATCCACCTCGGACACACGGTCGTGCTGAACAAGATGCGCCAGCTCCAGAACCTGGGGCACCAGGTGATCTTCCTGATCGGCGACTTCACCTCGATGATCGGCGACCCGTCGGGCCGCAACGCCACTCGCCCGCCGCTCACCCGCGAGGCGATCCGCGCGAACGCCGAGACCTACCACGCGCAGGCGTCGAAGGTGCTCGACCCCGCGCGCACCGAGATCCGCTACAACTCCGAGTGGAGCGACCCGCTCGGCGCCGCCGGCATGATCCGGCTCGCCTCGCAATACACGGTGGCGCGCATGCTCGAGCGCGACGACTTCCACAAGCGCTACACGAGCCACCAGCCGATCGCGGTGCACGAGTTGCTCTATCCGCTGATGCAGGGCTACGACTCGGTCGCGCTCCGCGCCGACATCGAACTCGGCGGCACCGACCAGAAGTTCAACCTGCTGGTCGGGCGCGAGCTGCAGAAGTCCGCCGGCCAGGAGCCGCAGTGCGTGATCACGATGCCGCTGCTCGAAGGGCTCGACGGGGTCGAGAAGATGTCGAAGTCGAAGGGCAACTACGTCGGCGTCACCGAGGCGCCGGACGCGATGTTCGGCAAGCTCATGTCGATCTCCGACGAGCTCATGTGGCGCTACTACGAACTCCTGTCCTTCCGGCCGCTGGCCGACGTCGCGGCGTTGAAGCGCGAATGCGAGGCGGGGCGCAATCCGCGCGACGCGAAGGTCGCCCTCGCGCAGGAGATCGTCGCGCGGTTCCACTCGCAGGCGGACGCCGGGCGCGCGCTCGCGACCTTCGAGGCGCGCTTCAAGGACGGCGCGATGCCCGAATCGATGCCCGAGGTCACGATCGAGACCGCCGGGGCGGGCATCGCGGTCGCGAACCTCGCGAAGCAGGCGGGCGTCGTCGAATCGACGTCGGAAGCGTTGCGGCTGATCGCGGGGCGCGGACTCAAGCTCGACGGCGAGGTCGTCGCCGACAAGTCCACGACGGTGCGCGCCGGTTCGACCGTGGTGATCCAGGCGGGCAAGCGCCGCTTCGCGCGCGTCGCGGTGCGCTGACCGCCGCCAGGTCCGCTCCCGGCGCAGCGGCGAGCCTCCCGGTTCCTGCGCGTCCGTGCAATGAGCTTCCTCGCCGCGCTCGCCTACGCGCTGCTGATGAGCGCGATCCCGCTCGCGGAGGTCGTCTGGAGCGGCCGTTCGCCGGCATCGCTGGTGTTGCTGTTCTGGTTCGAGACCGTGCTTGGCCTTGTGACCGGCGCGATTCGCATCGTCGTGCATCGGCGCGCGACGGCGAAGGCCGGCCATCACGTGCCGACCGGCGTCGTGTCCGACGCGAATGCCGGCGCCGAGGAGGCGTTGCGCCAGCTCGGCGGTGAGAATACCTACCTGCGGCACTTCCTCGGGATCACGGCGGTCTTCACGATCGCGCATGGCGTGTTCGTGCTGCTCCTCGTGTTCCTGTTCAGGATCGCGGGGCCCCTGTCATCCGCGGACGCGGCGGTCGCGCTCGGATGGGCCACCGCGGTGCAGGTCGGATTCCTGCTCGCGGACCTGCCGCGCATCGCGTCGTGGAGCTTCGCCGAACTCGGGCAGGTGGTCGGCCAGACGTCGATCCGCGTACTGGTCACGCAGGCCAGCCTGATTCTCGGCCTGCCGGCAGCGGCCGTGTTCGGTCCCTGGGGATTGGCCGGGATGCTGATCGGATTGCGTGCGTTCGCCGATGCGGGAATCGCCTGGATCGGCGGTCTCATGAAGCAGCCCGACCTGCCGGCGGGGATGAGACGCTTCCTCGCCCGGCGGGCCAGGCAGACGGAGGCGTCGCTGGAAGCCGAGTTCGACGCGCTGAAGGAAAAGGGTCGCGACGTCGAGACGCTGCTGGAACGGCCGATCGCCGAGGTGCGCGCGCAGCACCCCGCTCGCTGACCCTTCCGTACGTCCCGGCGACGCTATTCGAGTTCGAGCGAGTCCGAGATCGCCGCGATGCCCGCCTTCGCGCAGGCGTCGTCCGCGTCGCCGCCCGGCGCACCCGACACGCCGATTCCGCCGAGCAGAGCACCCTTTGCCTGGACCACGAGTCCGCCGCCGACCGCCACGACTCCCGGCAGGTCGCGGATGCCCGAGGCCGGGCGTCCCGACTGCGTTTCGCGCGCGAGGTCGGTCGTCGCCATGCGGAAGCTCACGGCGGTGGACGCCTTGCCGATCGCGGTCTGCACGGTGTGCGCGCCGGCGAGCGGATCGCGCAGCACGGCGAGCGCGTGGCCGCCGCGATCGACGACCGCCACCGCCACCGTGTAGCCGGCCTTCTGGCACTGCGCGAGCGCGGCCTTCGCGGCGTCGAGCGCAGGCGCGGTCTGCAGCGTCGCGAGCGGCAGCGTGAGCTTCGCCGCCTGCGCGAGCGCGCGGCCATCGCCCACCACGAGCGCGGAGGCGATGGCGAGCGCGGAGCAGGCGAGGACCGCCGCGCGTCGAGGTGTCGACCGACTCATCGTGGCTCCTTCACGCCATGCCCGGATTGCCGCGCATCCCGATCACCTCGGGCACTTCGAGCGGCCGTGGGCGCACGGTCTTCTCGCGCTTCAGATAGCGTTCGACGACCTCCCACACCGGCTCGGTCGCGGCGGCCCTCGCCGCCTCGGCCACCGGCGCCCAGCCCGCCACCTTGTAGGTCTTGTCCGCCTCGATCGCCTTGCCGGCGAGTTCCATGCGCACGATGCGCTTGCCCGCCGCGGCGTTCGGGTCGATCGCGTAGCTCAGCCCGCCGACGCGCACCATGTCTCCGCCCTGCTGGTAGTAGGGATCGGGGTTGAACAGGTTGTCGGCGACGTCCTCGAGGATCGTCCTGATCATCTCGCCCTTGATCTCGGTCGCCGTCGAGTACGGATAGGTGATCGCCGTCTGGTCCATCAGGTGCTCGCGGCGGATCGCCTGCCCGGGCAGGAGCGACGTGCCCCAGCGGAAGCCGGGCGAGAAGGCGATCGGCGCGTCCTTTTCGGCGCGCAGCGCATCGAGGATCACCTGGTCGAAGCTGCCGTTGAAGTTGCCGCGACGGTAGAGCAGCGCCTCGGTGACCGCGAGCGGCTCGTCGAGCTTCGCAGCGAAGGGAGCGCGCACCTTCTCGATGTACGCGGCCATCGCGCTGTCGGCCGGCAGCAGCGAGGCGAACACCGGCACGAGGCGGTAACGGAAATCCGCCACCTTGCCGCCGCGCACGTCGAGGTCGAGCACCGCGAGGAACTTGCCGTTGCTGCCCGCGTTGGTGACGATCGTCCTGCCCGAGCGGTTCGCCACGATGGTCGGCTGCGGCACGCCGTCGTGCGTGTGTCCGCCGAGGATCGCGTCGATGCCGGTCACGCGCGACGCGAGCTTGAGGTCGACGTCCATCCCGTTGTGCGACAGCAGCACGACCGCCGCGGCACCCTTCGCGCGCGCCTCGTCGACGACCTTCTGCAACTCCTGCTCCTGGATGCCGAAGGTCCACTCGGGCACGAAGTAGCGCGGATTCGCGATCGGCGTGTAGGGAAAGGCCTGCCCGACGATCGCGACCGGCACGCCGTTCACCGTGCGGATCACGCAGGGCGGGAACACCGGGTCGCCGAAGTCGCTCGTCTTCACGTTCTGCGCGACGAAATCCACCTTGCCGGCGAAGTCGCGCTCGACGATCGCCTTCACGCGCTCCGCGCCGAGCGTGAACTCCCAGTGCGCGGTCATCACGTCGACGCCGAGGAGCTTCTGCGCGTCGACCATGTCCTGCCCGTTCGTCCACAGCGCGGTCGCCGAGCCCTGCCAGGTGTCGCCGCCGTCGAGCAGCAGCGCGCCGGGGCGCGAGGCCTCGAGCTTCTTCACCAGCGTCGCGAGGTGCGCGAAGCCGCCGGTCGCGCCGTAGGCCTTGGCCGCGTTCGCGAAATCGAGGAACGTGAAGGCATGCGCCTCGCGCGTGCCCGGCGCGACGCCGAAATGCCGCAGGAACGCTTCGCCGACGAGGTGCGGCGGCCGGCCGGCGGCATCGCCCACGCCGAGGTTCACCGACGGTTCGCGGAAATGGATCGGCCGGAGCTGCGCGTGGCAGTCGGTGAAGTGGAGGAGACTGACGTTGCCGAAGCGTTCGATCGCGTCGTAGAACGACGCGCCGGCCGAGAGGTCCAGCGCGGCGCGCGACTCGATCGGCAATCCGGCCGCGGCCGCGGCCGCGAGAACCTGCAGGAACTCGCGGCGCGTCATCCCGCGCGCCGCGTCGCGTAGCGCCCGAGCGCGGCCACGTCCTCCGGGAACATTTCGCCGATCTCGCGGAACACGATGCGCCCCCGATCGACGACGTAGATCTCCGGCAGGCCTTCGCGCGTGCCGAACCAGCGGAGGGCATCGGCGCCGGCCATCGCGGCGGCGAAGGTGTAGCCGTGCTCCTTCATGTAGGCGCGCGCCTTCGCGGGCTCCTTGTCGATCGAGAACGCGAGGACGGTGAGTTCGCCGCGATGTCGGTCGGCGAGCGCCTGGAGCAACGGATTCTGCCGCTTGCAGAACGGGCACCACGAGGCCCAGAACTCGACGACGACCGGCGGGCCGCCGGCGAGCGTTCGTGCCGGCAGCGTCGAGCCGTCGAGGAGCACGACGTCGCGCCAGTCGACGCGATCGCCGACCTTCGCCGCCTCGCCCTTCGCGGCGTGCGCCGCGCGCGCGCCGAGCGCCAGCACCCCCGCGAGGGTGCCGAGGCGCTGCAGCGTCGCGCGGCGGCCGGTCACCGGTTGACCGGCGAGGCCGGGTCCATCAGGAGCGCGACCACGTCGCGCACCTGCTGCTCGGTCAGGATGCCGCTGTGGCCGAAGCGCGGCATGTTGGTGCACGCGCTGAACGCCTCGGCGTTCCAGACCTTGCCCCAGGCGTAGCGGCGCGTCTCGTCGGTGAACCCGCGCAGCTTGCCGAAGTGGTAGAGCGAGGGGCCGATCGTGCCGTGGCTGATCTCCTCTTTGGTGAGCTCGTGGCAGGCGTAGCAGTTCGCGCCCGACGGCTTCTTCGGATCGTCGGAATACTGTCCGCCCTGGCCGAGCTGCGCGATCTTCTCGCCGGACTTCCAGTCGCCCACGTACTTGCCGTCCGCGGGATAGCGGATCGTCTCGAGGTTGATCTTCTCGATCGTCACCGCGACGTCGTGCGGCAGCTCCTTCCCCGCGTACTCGCTGCACAGCGCCTGCGTCCGGTCCTGGTTCAGCCGGTCGAGCTTCGCCTGTCCCTTCTCCTTGAACGACACCTTCATCACTTCGAGCGCCTGGGCGCGAAGCTGCGCGTCTTCCGGTCCCGGCTGCGTCGACGCGCAACCGACGACCACTGCGGCGGCGGCGCTCGCCGCGAACGCCATGGCAAGGGTCCTGTTCATCGTGGCCTCCCGGGTCAGCGCTTGATGGCGGGCGCGTCGAAGGGCGCGCCGTTCGCGTTGTAGGCGAGGAACGTCGTCAGCGCGACCGAGGCCGGCGAGACGAACTCGAGTTCGGGGAAGCGCTGCTGGCGGAAGCAGTCGTTGAGCCGCCACTGGAACGAGCGCAGTTCACCCTGCGACACGCGGTAGGCGGGCCAGGTGGTGTAGCCCTTCTGCGCGCCCGCCTTGCTCGTGAGGTTGGGCAGGTCCTGCAGCCGGATCCGCTTGCCGTCCTCGGCGTGGCAGGTCGCGCAGGCGAAGTCGTGCGGGCCGCCGCGGAAGAAGAAGATCTTCTGACCGAGCGCGTAGGCTTCCTTCATCTTCGGGTTGTCGAGCCGCACGTTCATCGGGATGCCGCGCGACTGCGAGGTCACGTAGGCGACGAGCGCCTCCATGTCCGACTTGCGGTTGGTGCTGCCGAACGGATTGCGCTTCGCGTCGGCCTCGCTCATGCCCTGCAGCGTCACGCGGCACCACACCAGCCGCGACTCGAGGTCCATCACGCGGCCGGCGTCGGTGAAGTAGCGCGGGAGCTCCGCGTAGGCGCCCTTGACGACTCCGGGCCCCTTGCCGAGGTCGCACTGCTCGAGCGTCGCCTTCTTCGGTCCCGCCGGGGTCTTCCACAGGCCCTCGCCGCGCAGTTCCCACAACTCGGCGGGATTGCCGTCCTGCAGGGCCTGCCGGTACTTCTCGATCTCGTCCGCGGCCGAGCCCTGCGCGAGCGCCAGCGGCACCGCGCAGGCGAATCCGGCCACGGCGAGCGCCGCGCGAATCGCATGTGTCATCGTGTTGCCTCCTCGGTGGCGCCGGCGCGCCGCTCCGGCGCGTCCGGCGATGCCCCGCCTCGTCGCTTCGCGATCGGGCGCGGCTGGTATCTGATCGGAATCTACGCGAACGGAACGCGCGAGCGCTCGCGGCGGAGGAATCGTCCTCCGCGACCGCCATCGCGCGTCGTGATGTCCGGCATCGGGCGCGGCAGCGGCGTCAGGCGATCGTGGCCTCGTCGCTGCGCTTGTCGCCGCGGTTGTCGACCCAGGCGACCTGCACCTTGTCGCCCTTCGCGCCCCCCTTGAACCTGAACGACAGGAACGGATTCTTCGCGATCGCCGGGCCCCACTGCGCCGTGAGCACCGTCTTGCCGTTCCAGGTCGCGTTGACCGTCTGGATGAACCACGCGGGGATCACCTTGCCCTGCGCATCCTTGCGCTGGCCGGTCTCCATCTCGTGGCTCATGAGCACCTTGACCTCGGTCTTGTCGCCGACCAGGTTGGCGCGGATCTTCATCGGATCAGCCATGATTCACCTCATCGTTGCGCCGGAGGGCCGGCGTTCACCCTGCGATTCGCGGAGGCGGCACTCAACCGCCGCAGCCGCCGAGCGTGACCTTGATCTCCTTCGACGCGACGTGATACTTGCCGCCCGCGCGAACCAGCGCGTAGACGTTGCTGCTCTGGCCCATCTTGATGCGCGTGGTGATCGCGGGCTCGGTGCCCGCCGGAATGTCGAAGATCGCGGCCAGCATGTTCGGGTTCTTCTCGACGAGGATCGCGATCGCCTCGGTGTTCGGGATCGAACTCGCGACGCCGATAGGCACCACCGCGCCGTTCTCGGCGATGTCCGGCGTCGAGACGAACGCGATGTCCTTGCTCTGCGCGGGCGCGGTCCCGCCCAGCGCCTTGACCGTCTCGTCGAGCGTCTTGGTCTCGAACGCCGCCTGATTCCACGCGCCCTGCGCCAGCGCGTCGCCCGGCGCGAGCCATCCCGCGGCCGCGAGCAGCGTCAGCAGCGTGGCGCCGCCGCCGGCCTTCAATGCATCCCTGCGTCCTGCATCCATCACCGCCTCCCGGATTGGTCCTGCCTCGTGTCCCATGCCGCACGACGATTGGGGATACGCCGATGATCCCGGCACCCCTGCCGGCCAGGGTTTCGGCCGCCGGCTGCCAATCGATTCTACACGGCGGAAACCCCGCTCGGGTCGACCTTCGGGCGGAGGCCCACGTGCGCCGAAGCACGCAGCGCCCTTCGGTGCGACACTGCCGGACGGGATCCGGCCGGCGAAACTCCACGGGCCTCCGCCGGTCCGAGGACGAGGAGACTCCATGCACACCCACGACCCCGATGTCCCGTTGGCGCGCCGCCGCCGCACGCTGGGCATGCTCGCGGCCGGTGCGGCCCTGCCGCTCGCCTCGCTCGCGCCGGGACGCGCAGGCGCTCAGCCGCAGCGCCTCGCCCCGACGCCGCAGGACGCGGAAGGCCCGTTCTATCCGCGCAGCATCCCCTCCGACGCGGACTTCGACCTCATGCGCGTCGCGGGGCGTGATCGCCTCGCGCAAGGCGCGCCGCTCCATCTCTCGGGACGGGTTGTCGGCGTCGACGGCATCCCGCTCGAAGGCGCGGTGCTCGAGCTGTGGCAGTGCGACATCCACGGCCGCTACCACCACGTCGGCGGCCCGGCCGGCGAGGACGAGGACTTCCAGGGGTACGGACGCGCGGTTGCGGGGGCGGAGGGCCGCTACGGGTTCGTCGCGATGCGGCCGGTCGCCTACGCGAGCCGTCCGCCGCACCTGCACTTCCGTATCTCCCACCCGGGCCACCGCAGGCTCACCACGCAGCTCTACCTCGAGGGCGAGGCCGCCGAGCGCGGATTCGCCGGCATGTTCTCGCGCGAGCGCGAGCGCCTGCTGATCGCGCCGAAGCCGGTCGCGGGGCGCGAGCCGGGAGCGCTCGCCGCGGGCTACACGTTCGTGCTGGCCGTGCTCTGACCGGGACACGATAGGGCGCACCGCGCCGCCCTATCGTGGGCGGTCGCGGCGCGGCGCCCGCGTGCGCGGGCGCGATCGAATCAATGGACCGTCGCGGTCGACAGGAAGCGGAGCCGGTGTCCGTTGGCGAGCCGGTAGACGCCGTCGCCCAGGTGCTCGGCGCCGTCGAAGTCGGAACGGATGAGCGCGACCTCGACCTCACCGTGCTTCGCCTCGAGCACGACGTCGTCGGCGTGCGTGTCCTCGTCGGGCACCCGCAGGTATTCGGTCTCGAACACCACGTCGTCGATCAGCACGAAGTCCGCGCCGCCCACCGCGTCGGTGAGCGTCATGCGGTCAGTGACCCGGAAGTCGGCAGGGGTATCCACATCCACCAGATGCGGCCGGCCGGGCAGCGATTCAAGCCGGGGCGCGTCGTGGCCAGAACGTGCGGGACCGCCGCCGCGTTGACCGGTCAGCTGACGAGCGCGCGGACGAAGTTCGGCAACGCGAGCGCCGCGCGGTGCATCTCGCCGTTGTAGTAGCGCAGATCGGTGAGCCCGCGCTGCGCGATCCGCCGGTCGATCTCCGGCGCCGAGAGCTTGCGCGGATCGAGCGTCGCCGAGCAGCACGCCATCATCCACAGCCCGCCGTAGAGCGGCACCGACACCAGGTAGGGCGTCACGATCCCGAACGCCGAGCGCAGGTCGGTGAGCACCCGGCGGATGCGCTCGGGCTGGGCGACCGGGCTCGCGATGTGCATCGTCATCGCGCCGGCCGGCGTCAGTCGGGACGCGCACGCGCGGTAGAACTCGGGCGTGTAGAGGTCGAGCGACGGGCCGCCCGGGTCGGTCAGGTCGAGCACGATGAGATCGAAGGTCTCGGCCGTCTCGCGCACGTACGCGAATCCGTCGCCGATGCGAAGCTCGAGGCGCGGATCGTCGAGGCTCCCGCGGTGCACCGAGCGCAGGTACTTGCGCGCGATGTCGACGACCGCGACGTCGATCTCCGCGAGCGTCACCTTGCGCATCGACGCGTACTTGAAGAGTTCCTCGGCCGATCCGCCGTCGCCGCCGCCGACGATGAGCGCGCGCTCCGGTGCCGGATGGGCGACGCCCGCGAGGTGGACGAGGTTCTCGTGGTAGAAGAACTCGTCCTTCTCGCTCGTCATGAAGTGGCCGTCGAGGCGGAACAGCTTGCCGAACGGCACGCTGTCGTGGACCTCGATGGCCTGCCAGGGCGAGCGGAAGCGCTCGAACGCGCGGCTCGACTTGACGAAGTAACCCCAGCCATCGGCGAGATACTCGGTCATCACGCCGGGCGCGAGGTCGCCCTCCGGTTCAGCCATCCGCCCCCCCGCGCTGGATCGCCTGGAAGCGCGTGCGTCCCGGATCGAACGAGCGCTCGAGTTCGGCGAACAGGCGCCGCGCCTTGTTCGTGTTGTCGGTCGTGAAGTTGCAGACGTACACGTCGACGGTCACCGAGCCCATCTCGGGCCAGGTGTGAATGGCGAGGTGCGACTCCGCGAGGATCACCGCGCCGGTCACGCCCTGCGGGTCGAACTGGTGGAACCGTTCGCCGACGATCGTGAGTCCCGACGCCTCGACGGCTTCGAGACAGCGGCGTCGCAGCGCGTCCGCACGGGTCATTTCCGGCCGGTCCGCCGGACAGTCGTACCACTCGCCCAACAGATGGATTCCGTCCATCGCCGTCTCCTCGAACAGTGCGGTCCCGGGCCATTGCGCCGATTTCGCGCGGTTCGGCGCCGGAACACCCCCAAAAAAGGAAACGCCCCGCCTCCGCTCGCGCGGAAGGAAGGGCACCCCATCGCATGTCGGACAGACGCCGCGTCGCGGAAACGACCGGTCGTTCACGGCCAAACGCGTCATTATTGCACAATTTCGTGGTTTTTTGCGATAATTCCAAGTCTTTTCCCTCCGCGGCCGCGTCGCTTGGACGCAGGTCCGCGTCTCCCCGATCCCGCGATGTCGACACCCGTCACGAAGCCCGCCTCCGAACCCGAACTCGCCAACGCGATCCGCGCGCTCGCGATGGACGCCGTGGACGCCGCGAAGAGCGGCCACCCCGGCATGCCGATGGGCATGGCCGAGGTGGCGCTCGCGCTGTGGCGCGGGCACCTGAAGCATCACCCGGCCGAACCCGCGTGGGCCGATCGCGACCGCTTCGTGCTGTCGAACGGGCACGGTTCGATGCTGCAGTACGCGCTCCTCCACCTGTCGGGCTACGCGCTTCCGATCGACGAGCTGAAGCGCTTCCGCCAGCTGCATTCGAAGACGCCCGGCCATCCCGAGGTGCACGTCACGCCCGGCGTCGAGACCACGACCGGCCCGCTCGGGCAGGGACTCGCGAACGCGGTCGGCATGGCGCTCGCGGAGCGCCTGCTCGCCGCGGAGTTCAACCGGCCCGGCCACGACATCGTCGACCACCGCACCTGGGTCTTCGTCGGAGACGGCTGTCTGATGGAAGGCGTGTCGCACGAGGCCTCGTCGCTCGCCGGCACCTGGGGCCTCGGCAAGCTCTGCGCGATCTACGACGACAACGGCATCTCGATCGACGGCGCGGTCGGCGGCTGGTTCACCGACGACACACCCGCGCGTTTCGAGGCCTACGGCTGGCACGTGATCCGCGGCGTCGACGGCCACGATGTCGCGGCCGTCGACCGCGCGTTGCGCGAGGCGCGCGAAGTCGCGGACCGCCCGACGCTCGTCTGCTGCCGCACCACGATCGGCAAGGGCTCGCCGCACAAGGCGGGGACCGCCGAGGCGCACGGCGCGCCGCTGGGCGAGAAGGAGAACGCCGCCACCCGCGCGGCGCTCGGCTGGAGCCACGCGCCGTTCGTCGTCCCCGATGCGGTCTACGCGGGCTTCGACGCGCGTGCGCGCGGCGCGAAGGCCGTGGCGGACTGGCGCACGCGCTTCGACGCGTACCGGGCGGCGCATCCCGCGCTCGCCGCCGAGTTCGAGCGGCGCATGGCGGGCCGCCTCCCCGTCGACTTCGCGACGCGCGCTTCGGCCTTCGTGGCCTCGCAGGCCGCGAAGGCCGAGACGATCGCGACCCGCAAGGCCTCGCAGCAGGCGATCGAGGCCTGCGCCGCGATGCTGCCCGAGATGATCGGCGGCTCGGCGGATCTCACCGGCTCGGTGTTCACCAACTGGTCGAAGAGCGTCGCCGTCACCCGCGACACGCCGGGCAACTACGTGAACTACGGCGTGCGCGAGTTCGCGATGACCGCGATCGCCAACGGATTGGCATTGCACGGCGGGTTCCTGCCGTTCCACGGGACCTTCCTCACCTTCTCGGACTACGCGCGGAACGCGTTGCGCATGGCCGCGCTCATGCGGCTCCGCGCGGTCGCGGTCTACACGCACGATTCGATCGGCCTGGGCGAGGACGGGCCGACCCACCAGTCGGTCGAGCACGCGTCGAGCCTGCGGCTCATTCCGAACCTCGACGTGTGGCGCCCCTGCGACGCCGCCGAGAGTGCCGCCGCCTGGGTCGCGGCGATCGCGCGCGCCGACGGCCCCAGCGCCCTCCTGTTCACGCGCCAGAACGTCGCGCCGGCCCCGCACGATGCCGCGGGCCTCGTCGCGATCGCCAAGGGCGGCTACGTGCTCGCCGACTTCGGAACGGGGTCGAAGCGCGCGGTCGTGATCGCGACCGGGTCGGAGGTGCCGCTCGCGCTCGCGGCCCGGGACGCCCTGACGAAGGAAGGCGTCGCGGTGCGGGTCGTCTCGATGCCGTGCACCGAGGCGTTCGACCGGCAGGACACGGCGTATCGCGCGGGCGTGCTGCCGCGCGGGGTGCCGCGCGTCGCGGTCGAGGCGGGCGTGACCGACTTCTGGCGCAAGTACGTGGGCGCGGCCGACGATCCCGCCTGCGCGGTGGTCGGCATCGACTGCTTCGGCGAATCGGCGCCTGCCGGCGTGCTGTTCAAGCACTTCGGCATCACCGCGGAGCACGTCGCCGATGCCGTCCGGCGCGTCGTCGCGGCGTGAACGGCGTCACGATCCGGCGGGCCACCGCCGCGGACGCCGAGGCGATCGCGCGCGTGCGCATCGACGGCTGGCGGCAGGCCTACCGCGGGCTCGTGCCGCAGAAGTCGCTCGACGCGATGAGCCTCGAGGAGAGCCTCCCGCTGTGGCAACGCGCGCTCGCCGCGCCCACCGACCGCGCCAGCGTGTTCGTGGCCGAAGGCGCGCAGGGCGTCGGCGGATTCGCCGCGGGCAACGCGCTCGCCGAGGCGAAGCACGGCTTCGACGCCGAACTCTCCGCGATCTACCTGGCGCGCGACTGGCAGCGCCAGGGCCTCGGCCGGCGCCTCGCCGGCACGATCGCCGCCGAGCGTGCGGCGCACGGCGCCCGCGGCATGATCGTCTGGGTGCTCGCGGGGAGCGCCGGCGCGCGAAGGTTCTGCGAATCGCTCGGGGCGGAACTCGTCGTCGAGCAGCCGTTCGAATGGGATGGCGCGCCGCTCGTCGAGGCGGGCTATGGCTGGCGCGACCTCGGCGCACTCACCGCCGCGGCGGGACTGAAGCGATTGCACTGACACGGAGAACGCGATGACGATCAAGGTGGCGATCAACGGGTACGGACGCATCGGGCGCAACATCCTGCGCGCCCACTACGAGGACGGGAAGAAGCACGACATCGCGATCGTCGCGATCAACGATCTCGGCAGCCCCG
Source organism: Burkholderiales bacterium (assembly GCA_015075645.1). Taxonomy (NCBI): domain Bacteria; kingdom Pseudomonadati; phylum Pseudomonadota; class Betaproteobacteria; order Burkholderiales; species Burkholderiales bacterium. The sequence continues at coordinate 676,521 of JABTUF010000001.1, forward strand.
AGACCAACGCGCACCTGACCCGCCACGACACGGCGCACGGGCGCTTCCCGGGCAAGGTCGAGGTCGACGGCGACGCGATGGTCGTGAACGGCGACCGCATCCGCGTGTTCGCCCAGCGCGATCCGGCGCAGCTCCCGTGGTCGACGCTCGGCGTCGACGTGGTGCTCGAGTCCACCGGGTTCTTCACGACCAAGGAGAAGGCCTCCGCGCACCTTCGGGGCGGCGCGAAGAAGGTGATCATCTCGGCGCCCGGCGGCAAGGACGTCGACGCGACGATCGTCTACGGCGTCAACCACCAGGCGCTCGAGGCCTCGCACACCGTCGTCAGCAACGCGTCCTGCACGACCAACTGCCTCGCGCCGCTGGTGAAGCCGCTGAACGAGAAGATCGGACTCGTGACCGGCCTCATGACCACGGTGCATGCCTACACCAACGACCAGGTCCTCTCCGACGTCTACCACGAGGACCTGCGCCGCGCGCGCGCGGCGGCGATGAACATGATCCCGACGAAGACCGGCGCCGCGGCGGCCGTCGGACTGGTGATGCCCGAACTGAACGGCAAGCTCGACGGCTACGCGATCCGCGTGCCGACGATCAACGTCTCGATCGTCGACCTGACGTTCATCGCGGCGCGCGACACCACGGCCGACGAGGTCAACGCGATCATGAAGGCGGCCTCCGAGTCGGCGCCGTTGAAGGGCGTTCTGAATTACAGCAAGGCGCCGCTCGTGTCGTCGGACTTCAACCACGATCCGGCGTCCTCGACCTTCGACGCCACGCTGACCAAGGTCTCCGGGCGGCTCGTCAAGGTTTCGGCCTGGTACGACAACGAGTGGGGCTTCAGCAACCGGATGCTCGACACGACGGTCGCGCTGATGCAGGCGAAGTAGCCGTGCCCGCGTGCATCGCCGCGCCGCGACGCGGGCGCGCGCTGGCCCGCGTTCCACGCTGACCCCGCCGTGGCGCTCATCCGCACGATCCGGGGCGCGCCCCGTCCGCAGGCCGACACCTACGTCGTGTCGTATCCGAAGGTCGGGCGCACCTGGCTGCGCGCGCTCGTCGGCAAGGCGCTCGTCGACCACTACCGCCTGCCGCCGGAACGCGTGCTCGACACCGAGCACCTGGTCGCCGCCCTGGGCCTCCCCGCGCTGGGATTCGACCACGACGGGTCGGGCATGATGGGCAACCGGACCTCGCGCGACCTCACGCCCGACAAGTCGGCGTTCCGCACGAAGCGCGTGCTGCTCGTCGGCCGCGACGTGCGCGACACGCTCGTCTCCGCCTACTTCCACGCCACGCGGCGCATCGGCGAGTTCAGCGGCCCGATCGCCGCGTTCGTCCGCGACGAGCGCTTCGGCGTCGAGAAGGTGCTGACCTTCTATCGTCAGTGGCACGAAGCCCGCGACGTCCCGCGCGAGTTCGCGTTCCTGCGCTACGAAGCACTGCACGCGGATCCCGCGCCGGCGCTGCGCCGCGTGCTCGAATTCCTCGGCGCACGCGAGGTGCCCGAGGCCACGCTCGACGAGGCGATCCGGTTCGCGCGCTTCGACAACCTGCGGCAGGCCGAGGCCGACGGCCGCTACCGCTCGCCGGCGCTGCGGGCGGCCACCGGGTCGGATCCCGAGTCGTTCAAGGTGCGCAAGGGGAAGGTCGGCGGCTACCGCGACTACCTCTCCGCCGACGATGTGGCGTGGATCGACGCCTGCGAGGCCGCGCGCGGATGCGAGTTCACGCGGCCCTGGACCGGTCCGTCGCTGTAAGATGGGCGCCGCCCCTCCCGCACGCCCCACGACCATGACCTTCCTTCGGCTCCACGACGTCGACGTCGCCGGCAAGCGCGTGTTCGTGCGCGCCGACCTCAACGTGCCGCAGGACGACGCCGGTCGCATCACCGACGACACGCGGATCCGCGCGTCGCTGCCGGGCATCCGCGACGCGCTCGCGCGCGGTGCGGCGGTCATGGTCACCTCGCACCTCGGCCGGCCGGCCGAGGGAACGCTCGAGCCGAAAGATTCGCTCGCGCCGGTCGCCGCGCGCCTGGCCGAGTTGCTCGGCCGGCCGGTGCCCCTGGTGCGTGACTGGGTGGACGGCGGCGCATGGCACACGGCGATGAAGGCCGGCGACCTCGTGCTGCTCGAGAACTGCCGCGTGAACCGTGGCGAGAAGAGCGACGACGAGTCGCTCGCGCGCAAGCTGGCCGCGCTGTGCGACGTGTACGTCAACGACGCGTTCGGCACCGCGCACCGCGCCGAGGCGACCACGCACGGCATCGCCCGCTTCGCGAAGGTGGCGTGCGCGGGGCCGCTGATGGCGGCGGAACTCGACGCGCTCGGGCGCGCGCTCTCCGACCCGAAGCGGCCGCTCGTGGCCATCGTCGCCGGCGCCAAGGTGTCGACCAAGCTCACCATCCTGGAATCGCTCGCCGCGAAGGTCGACGCGCTCGTCGTCGGCGGCGGCATCGCCAACACGTTCATCCTCGCGGCGGGCGGGAAGATCGGCGCGTCGCTCGCCGAGCCGAACCTCGCCGGCGCCGCGAGGGCGATCCTCGACCGCTGGCCGGGCAAGGTGCCGGTTCCGGTCGACGCGGTGGTCGCGAAGAGCTTCTCGGCCGACGCGCCGGCCACGCTCAAGGCGCTCGAGGACCTCGACGAGGACGATCGCATCCTCGACATCGGCCCGACCAGCGTCGCCGTGTTGAAGACGATCCTCGCGAAGGCCGGCACGATCGTCTGGAACGGCCCGGTCGGCGTGTTCGAGTTCGACGCGTTCGCCAACGGCACGCGGGAGGTCGCGCGCGCCATCGCGTCGTCGCCGGCGTTCTCGATCGCCGGCGGCGGCGACACGATCGCCGCGATCCACCGCTTCGGCGTCGCCGAGCGGATCGGCTACATCTCGACCGCCGGAGGCGCCTTCCTCGAATTCCTCGAAGGCCGGACTCTGCCGGCCGTGGCCGTGCTCGAAGAGCGGGCCGGCGCGGCGAACTGAGCGGCGTATCCGCACCCTCCTTCCGGCGCCGGGATGCCGTGTCCCCGCCGTTTCCCGTACCATCGCACGGAACCCCACAGCCACCGGCAAGGATCCGATGCAACGCGCCACCAAGATCGTCGCCACGCTGGGACCGGCCTGCGCCGACCCCGCCGTCCTGTCGCGGATGCTCGCGGCCGGCGTCGACTGCGTGCGCCTCAATTTCTCGCACGGACATGCCTCCGACCACGTCGAGCGCGCGGCGCGGGTGCGACGGGCCGCCAGGGATCTCGGCCGCGAGGTCGCGATCATGGCGGACCTGCAGGGCCCGAAGATCCGCATCGGCAAGTTCGCCGACGGACGGGCCACGATCGCGGCCGGTGCGAGCTTCGTGCTCGACGCGACCCGCGACCTCGGCGACGCGACCGGCGTCGGACTCGACTACAAGGAGCTGCCGCGCGACGTGTCGCCGGGCTCGATCCTGCTCCTCGACGACGGACTCATCCGCCTCCAGGTCGAGTCGGTCAGCGGCCCGCGCATCGTGACGCGCGTCGTGCTGGGCGGCGTGCTCTCGAACAACAAGGGCATCAACCGCCTCGGCGGCGGCCTCACGGCGCCGGCGCTGACCGCGAAGGACATGGACGACATGAAGACGGCGGCGAGCCTCGAGGCCGACTACCTCGCCGTGTCGTTCCCGAAGAACAAGGAGGACATGTACATGGCGCGCCAGCTCCTGCGCGCCGCGAACGGCCGCGCGCTCCTGATCGCCAAGATCGAGCGCGCGGAGGCGATCGGCGCGCTGGAGGAGATCATCGAGGCCTCCGACGGCATCATGGTCGCGCGCGGCGACCTCGCGGTCGAGGTGGGCAACGCCGCCGTGCCCGGCCTGCAGAAGCGGATGATCCGGCTCGCGCGCGAGCGCAACAAGCTCACGATCACCGCGACGCAGATGATGGAATCGATGATCCACGCCCCGGTGCCGACGCGCGCCGAAGTCTCGGACGTCGCGAACGCGGTGCTCGACGGCACCGATGCGGTGATGCTCTCGGCGGAGACCGCCGCCGGCCGCTACCCGGTGGAGACGGTCGAGACGATGGCGCAGGTCTGCGCCGAGGCCGAGAAGAGCGACGCCGTCGTGCTCGACCGCGACTTCATGAACCAGACGTTCACTCGGATCGACCAGTCGATCGCGATGGCGACGCTCTTCACCGCGTTCCACCTGAAGGCGAAGGCGATCGCCTCGCTCACCCAGTCGGGCTCGACCGCGCTGTGGATGTCGCGCCACAACGCGGGCGTGCCGATCTACGCGCTCACGCCCGAGGTGGCGTCGCAGCGCAAGATGGCGCTCTACCGCAACGTCCAGACGCTCTTCCTCGAGCAGAGCGAGGATCGCGACGCGGTGCTGCTCGCCGCCGAGGCGCTGCTCGTCGCGCGCGGCGAGGTCCGCAAGGGCGACCTCGTGGTGCTCAGCATCGGCGAGCCGATGGGCAAGTCCGGCGGCACCAACACGATGAAGCTGGTGCGGGTCGGCGAACACCGGTCCTAGTGTTGTGTCGCCGAAGTCATGTTAACGCCCACGACGTACGGCCTTGCGAATGATCGCCGCGGGGGACTTTGTCCACACGAATGGTGTCGGGTGCTCATTCCAATGCGCGATGTAGTTGCCGATATGCCGGACAAGGTCCTTGACGGAAGCGAAGGAGCCGCGGCGTACGGACTTGCGGGTCAGGATGCCGAACCATGCCTCGACCATGTTGAGCCAGGAGGCCCCGGTCGGGGTGAAGTGGAAGCAGACGTTAGGGTGCTTCTCCAGCCAATCGCGTACGTCGGGGGTCGAGTGGGTGGAGGAGTTGTCCAGAATCACGTGCAGTTCACGTCCGCGATAGCGCCGGCTCACACCCTTGAGGAAGCGCAGGAAATCAGCGCCGGTGTGGCGTTCGGAGCATTCGCCGAGGACCCGCCCCGACGCAACTTCGAGGGCAGCGTAGAGGCTGGTGAGGCCGTGGCGATGGTAATCGTGGGTCTGCCGGGCCGGCAGATTGGGCCGCAAGGGCAGCAATGGCTGAGTCCGCTCGAGCGCCTGGATCTGGGTCTTCTCATCGACGCTGAGCACCACGGCGTTGGTTGGCGGATTGAGGTAGAGGCCAACCACATCGCGGATCTTGGCTTCGGCCTGCGGATCGGTCGTGAACTTGAAGGTTTCGACCCGATGGGGCTGCAGCGCATGGGCTTGCCAGATTCGATGCACCGTGGCATGGGAAACGCCGACCCGTTCGGCGATCTCCCGGGTGCTCCAGTGCGTCAGACCCTTGGGTGGCGCCTTGAGCGTCAGCGCGACGATGCGCGCTCGCTTGGCCTCGGTGAGTTGCGGCGGGCGACCCGAACGCGGACGGTCAATCAATCCGGTCAGCCCGTCCTCGACGAAGCGGCGGCGAATCCGGCTGATCTGCACCGACGTGTAGCCGGTACGCCGCGCCACCTCGGCTCCCGTTGTTTCGTCGGCCAAGAGCAATACGGCTCGCGCCCGGCGACTCGGTCCGGCAGGGCCCGCCGACGATCGCTGCAGGCGCTCCAGTTCCGCTCTGTCAGATGCCGTCAATTCGATCCGCCGCGCATGATTGGCCATGGACCTTGCCTCCGCAAGTGCATATGACCAATAATAACATTATTTACGTGACGAAACACTAGCGCCCGCGCCGCACCGGGCGGGCCGCGCCGCGCCGCGCCGCGAGGTTAGAATCGGGGCTTTCCGAACGCGACCTTCGGAGGCCCCCATGCCCCTCGTCTCGATGCGCCAGCTCCTCGACCACGCGGCCGACCACGGCTACGGACTGCCCGCGTTCAACGTCAACAATCTCGAGCAGGTGCAGGCGATCATGGCCGCCGCCGCCGAGACCGACAGCCCGGTGATCATGCAGGCGTCCGCCGGCGCGCGGAAGTACGCGGGCGAGATCTTCCTGCGGCACCTGATCGAAGCCGCGGTCGAGAGCTATCCGCGGATCCCGGTCGTGATGCACCAGGACCACGGCCAGTCGCCGGAGGTCTGCGCCTCCGCGATCAAGCTGGGCTTCACCAGCGTGATGATGGACGGCTCGCTGCAGGCCGACGGCAAGACGATCGCGAGCTACGACTACAACCTCGACGTCACGCGCAAAGTCGTCGACATGGCGCACGCGATCGGCGTCACCGTCGAGGGCGAACTGGGCTGCCTCGGGTCGCTCGAGACGATGCGCGGCGACAAGGAAGACGGCCACGGCGCGGAAGGCACGATGACGCGCGAGATGCTCTTGACCGACCCGGACCAGGCCGCCGATTTCGTGAAGCGCACGCAACTCGACGCGCTCGCGATCGCGATCGGCACCTCGCACGGCGCCTACAAGTTCTCGCGCAAGCCGACCGGCGACATCCTCGCGATCGACCGCATCAAGGCGATCCACGCGCGCATCCCCAACACGCACCTCGTCATGCACGGCAGTTCCTCGGTGCCGCAGGATCTCCTCGCGATCATCCGCGAGAACGGCGGCGAGATGAAGGAGACCTACGGCGTGCCGGTCGAGGAGATCCAGGAAGGAATCAGGCACGGCGTGCGCAAGGTGAACATCGACACCGACATCCGGCTCGCGATGACCGCCGCGATCCGCAAGTTCCTCCGCGACAAGCCCTCGGCGTTCGACCCGCGCGACTACCTCAAGCCCGCGCGCGAGGCGGCGAAGGCGATCTGCAAGGCACGCTACGAGCAGTTCGGCTGCGCCGGCATGGGCTCGAAGATCGTGCCGGTGCCGCTCGAGAAGATCGCGAGCCGCTACAAGTCGGGCGAACTGCGCCAGATCGTGAACTGATCGTCCGCACCGGACGATTCAGGCGCGCCTGCAGCGGATCGCGACGTCCCGCCGGTCGCCGCCCGTCCGCGGCAGCACTCTTCGTCCGGGAACCCGACCCTCGACGCGCCGCATCGGCGGATTGCGGCCCCGCCGATGTCCGTCGTCCCGAGGCGCGGCGCGTTCACCGACCGGCACGGGAACGCCTATTGAACGGTGCCCCAGGCAGGCATAGAGTGCGCGAATGCCGCGCGGCGCGCGCCGCGAAGGAGGGGCGATGGATTTCAGGGTCGAACAGCGGGGCGATGGACTCCTGGTGCGGATCGTGACCGCCGAGCGGGACGAGCAGGCTATCTTCGACCGGATCTGCGCCTGCCGCCGCACGAGCTGGTGGTCGTGTCCCTCCGGCGAATGCGCGAAGATTGACGCGTGCGAGACGCGGCTCGACGGCGATGCAACGGTGCTTGCGCTGACGCCGCGACCGGGCGAAGCGCTGTCGGCGGTCGGCGTCAAGGAGTGCCTGCGCTACATGCTCGACGACGCGGCCGCCGCTGCGACCGGCGGGGCCGCGCCGCCCGAGCGGTAGCGCTCGCGGCGACGGAGCTTCGATCGCGCGCGTCCGCGCGGACGGTTGCGCACGAAGCGAGCAGGACCGCGCCGACCGATCGACCGGCGTCGATGGCGATCGATCGCAACCGCCGTGCCGCGCGAGCGCGCCCTGGTCGCCGCCGCGTGCTAGCATCGGCGAACAGCGCGGTGGTCGCCGCCGTCGCATTTCGAAACGTTCGGAGAGGCCGTCATGGGCATCATGAGCATCGTGTGGATGATCATCGTCGGATTCATCGTGGGCCTCATCGCCCGTTTCTTCTATCCGGGAGCGATCAACCTCGGCTTCTGGATGACCACGCTGCTCGGCATCGGCGGCTCGGTGGTCGGGGGCATCATCGGCGGCCTCTTCTCGAAGTCGCCCGACGGCAAGTTCCGCACGGCCGGATTCATCATGTCGGTGATCGGCTCGCTGCTCCTCCTGTGGGTCTACCTCACGTTCCTCGCGAAGTGACCCCAGTCGGGGGTCGGCGACCGCGCGCCCTCCTCGAGCGCATGACGTAATGCCTGGCGAATCGAGCCGGCCGCCGGCGGCGATCGCCACCCCTCGCCGTCGATCCCCGGCTCGCGGGGCCCCTCGCCGGCGAAGCGACGCTGCCTCGCCTTCCCTCGCGGAGATCGAGGCCGCCGCCCGCCGCGTCTACGCGGCGATGGCGCCCACGCCGCAGATCGCATGGCCGCTCGTCCGCCGGCGCGCGAACGCGGAGGTCTGGGTCAAGCACGAGAACCACACGCCGACCGGCGCGTTCAAGGTGCGCGGCGGGCTCAACCTGCTCGCGCAGCTCGCGTCGGCGTCCCCGCGCCCGGCGGGCGTGTGCAGCGCCACGCGCGGCAACCACGGCCAGAGCCTCGCCTACGCGGCCGCGAGGCACGGCTTCGCATGCACGATCGTCGTGCCGCACGGCAATTCGGCGTCGAAGAACGCCGCGATGCGCGCCTTCGGCGCCGAACTGGTCGAGCACGGGCGCGATTTCGACGAGGCCCGCGTGCATGCGCACGCGCTCGCGAAGGACCGCGGCTACGTGTTCGTCGGCCCCTTCGACCGGCCGCTCGTCGCCGGCGTCGCCACCTACGCGCTCGAACTCTTCCGCGCGGTCGAGCGGCTCGACCGCGTCTACGTGCCGATCGGCTGCGGCTCGGGCGCCTGCGGCCTGATCGCGGCGCGCGACGCGCTCGGACTCGCCACGAAGATCATCGGCGTCGTGTCGACACGGGCGAACGCCTACGCGCAGTCGTTTCGCGCGCGGCGCGCGATCGAGACGCCGAGCGCCGACACGATGGCCGACGGCATGGCGGTGCGCGTTCCGGTGGCCGCGGCGCTCGACATCCTGTGGCGCGGCGCGCACGACGTGGTCGAGGTCGACGACGAAGCGGTCGCCGGCGCGATGCGCGCGCTGTTCGACGACACGCACCAGGTCGCCGAAGGAGCGGGCGCGGCGGCGCTCGCGGCGCTACTCGCCGACCCGGAGCGCGAGGGCAGGCGCTGCGCGGTCGTGCTGTCCGGGGGCAACGTCGATCGCGCGGCCTACGCGCGGATCCTGGGCGGCTGAGGAGCCGCCGTCCGGCGCAGCGACGCGCGCGTCAGACGAGGTCGGCCGCCGGTCCGAGGACCTGTTCGCGCAGCTCCCGGTAACGCGGGAGCTGCGGCGGATAGATCGCGATGTACTTGACCTGCGCGGCCTGCAGGCAGCGCTGCTTGATAAACTCGAGCTTCTGGTCGCGCGGGTTGGTGACCTGCTCGGGTTCCTTCGCGTCGACGATCGCGACGATCGTCATGTCCTTGTCGCACACGACGAAGCCGACGTGCTGGTTCGCGATCTTGCGGAAGGCGCGCAGGCGTTCCATTCCCTGCGGCCCGATCTTCACCTGCAGCACGTCGGCGAGCCGGATCTTCGCGAAGATCTCGTGGCGCGGAAACGCCGCCCGGAGCAGCAGGAACACGACGTTCTCGGCCTTCGACAGGAAGCGCGGGCGCAGCAGGTAGAGACCCGGCAGTTCGGCCGAGGACAAAAGGCGCGTGGTCTCGCCTTCGGTCCACTGCGCGACCGTGTTCGGCGAGTCGAGCCCGCCGCGCGTGGCGGGGCCCTCGCCGCGGCTGCGCCGCACGAGCCCGACGATCACCGCCACCGACAGCGCGGCGATCGCGAGGGCGAACAGGATGCCCGAGGTCATGTTGTCGACGCGCGCTTGTGACAGCGATCGTGCCCTGCGCGAAGTCTCCCTTCTACGTCCTTGTTTTCCCGTCCTTTCGGGCCGGACGGCGAAGTCTAACCCAACCGGGGAGACGGCGGGGAAAGTAGCGAAATGCAGGGTCAGACTCGACTTTCCGCCGACGCCAGCGCCCCGTTCCCAGGGCACCCGGAACGTCGAGTCTGACCCTGCTTCCCCCAAGGGATGCGGACGGGGGTGCGGAGGACGCCTCCGCACCCCTTCCTGCCCCTCTACTCCTTGATGTCGACGCCGTAGAACGTGTGCCGGCCGAACGGCGAGAGCTTGAAGTCGATCACTTCCTTGCGGACCGGCTTCAACTGCACCGCGTGCGCGATCGTGAACCAGGGCGCCTGCTCCTTGAAGATCACCTGAGCCTTCTCGTAGAGCGGGGTGCGCTCCTTCTGGCTCGAGACCGTCTTCGCCTTCAGCACGAGTTCCTCGAACGGCTGGTAGCAGAACTTCGCCACGTTGCTGCCGTTGGTCTTCGCGGCGTCGCAGCCCAGGAGCGTGTGCAGGAAGTTGTCCGGATCGCCGTTGTCGCCGGTCCAGCCGAGCATCCCCATCTGGTGCTCGCCCGCCTGCATGCGCTTGCGGTACTCGCCCCACTCGAAGCTCTTGATCTCGGCCTTGATGCCGACCTTGGCGAGGTCCGCCTGCATCAGTTCGGCGATGCGGCGCGCGTTCGGGTTGTACGGACGCTGCACCGGCATCGCCCACAGATCGGTCGTGAAGCCGTTCGGGAATCCGGCTTCGGCGAGCAGCTTCTTCGCCGCGGCCGGATCGTACGGATCGTCCTTGATCGACTTGTTGTACGACCACATCGTCGGCGGAATCGGATTGGTCGCCGGGATGCCGGCCGACAGGTACACCGCGTCGATGATCGCCTTCTTGTTGATCGCCATGTTGACGGCCTTGCGCACGCGCACGTCGTCGAACGGCTTCTTCTGGGTGTTGTAGGCGAGGTAGCCGACGTTCAGCCCCGGCTGTTCGAGCACCTTGACGTTCGGATCCTTCCGCATCGCCTCGAGGTCGGCCGGATTCGGATAGGGCATCACGTGGCACTCGCCCTTCTGGAGCTTCGCCCAGCGGACCGACGCGTCGGGCGTGATCGCGAAGATCAGGTCGTCGATCTTCGCCTTGCCGCCCCAGAACTGCGGGAACGCCTTGTAGCGGATGATCGCGTCCTTGATGTAGCGCACCAGGTAGTACGGCCCGGTGCCGATCGGTTCCTGGTCGATCTTCTCGGGCGTGCCGGCCTTCAGCATCGCATCGGCGTACTCCTTCGACTGGATCCCGGCGTACTCCATCGCGAGATCGGAGAGGAACGGCGCCTCGGGGCGGTTGAGCGTGATGCGCACCGTGTAGTCGTCGACCTTCTCCACCGACTTCAGGAGCTTGGGCAGGCCCATGTCGTTGAAGTAGGAGTGGTTCGAACTCGTCACCTTGAAGTACGGGTTCGACTCCTTCCACTGGCGCTCGATGCTGAAGATGATGTCGTCGGCGTTCAGGTCGCGCGTGGGCTTCCAGTCGCGGTGGTTGTGCCACTTGACGCCCTTGCGCAGGTGGAACGTGTACACGGTGCCGTCGGGCGAGATCTCCCACTTCTGCGCGAGGCCCGGGACGACGCTCGTGCCGCCGCGCTCGAAATCGACGATGCGGCTGTAGATCTGGCTGTTCGCGTCGAACGACGTCCCGGTCGTGTTGACCGCCGGGTAGAAGTTCTCGGGGCTCCCTTCCGAGCAGTAGACGAGTGTCTTGGCCGCGAGGGGGCCCGCCGCGAAGAGCGCGGGGATCGCGAGGGTGGCGAGGACGGCGCCGGCGAGGCGGGCTCGGCGGGCCGGGCGGACTGGCTTCATTGCTACCTCCAGGGATGAGGCCCTCGGGACGCGCGGATCGGTCGGTTGCCGTCCGTCAGGTCCGGGCCAGGGTGAATCGTTCGGCGAAGTGGCAGGCCACCCGCCGATCGTCGATCGGCCGCGCGGCGGGGCGCTCGGCATGGCAGCGCGCCTCGGCGTGCGGGCAGCGCGTGGAGAATACACAACCTGCGGGCGGGTTCAATGGGGAGGGCAACTCGCCGGCCAGCGGCGCCCGCCGGGTCCGGGCGGCTCCGGCCATCGCCGGGACGGACGCGAGCAGCGCCTGCGTGTACGGGTGCAGCGAGCGCTCGAAGATCGCCGCGACCGGCCCCTGCTCCATCGCGAGCCCGAGGTACATCACCAGGACGTCGTCGGCGATGTGCCGCACGACGCCGAGATCGTGCGAGATGAACAGGTAGGCGAGTCCGAGTTCGTCCTGCAGGTCGGCCATCAGGTTCAGCACCTGCGCCTGCACCGACACGTCGAGCGCGGAGACAGGCTCGTCGGCGACGACGAGCGAAGGCGAGAGCATCAGCGCGCGGGCGATCGCGATGCGCTGCCGCTGGCCGCCGGAGAACATGTGCGGATAGCGGACGTAGTGCTCGGGGCGCAGCCCCACGCGCGCGAGCATCGCCTTCGCGCGTTCCGCGCGCTCGGCCGGGGCGAGCGTCGTGTTGATCTCGAGCGGCGCCTCGAGGATCGCGCCGATCTTCTTGCGCGGGTTGAGCGAGCCGTAGGGATTCTGGAACACCATCTGCACCGACGTGCGCAACGCCCGCCGCTCGTCCGGACCCGCCCGGACGGCATCGACGCCGTTCAGGACGAATTCGCCGGAGGTCGGCGACTCGATCAGCGAGATCACGCGCGCGAGGGTCGACTTGCCGCACCCCGATTCGCCGACGACCGCGAGCGTGCGGCCGGCCTCGACGGTGAACGTGACGCCGCCGACCGCCTGCAGGCGCGCGCGTTCGCGCAACGCGCCGCGTCGGATCTCGTAGACACGCGTGATGTCGCGCGCGGCCACGGCCGGCGCACGCGCCGCGGCTGCCGACGATGGCGCCGGCGCGCTCATGCGTCCGCCTCCTCGATCCCGACCACCCCGTCGCGTGCGATGGCGCCGTCGCGGCCGGCCTCGCCCATCGGGTAATGGCAGCGCACGCGGCCCGCGCGCCAATCGCGGAGCGACGGGCGCTCGCCGACGCAGCGCTTCGTCGCGAACGCGCAGCGCGGCGCGAACAGGCAGCCGGACGGCCGATCGTAGAGCCCCGGCACGACGCCGGGGATCGTCGCGAGCCGCGCGTGGCCGGTGCTGCGCTCCGGCATCGCGGCGAGCAGCGCCGCCGTGTACGGATGCTGCGGCTCCGTGAAGAGGTCGTCGGCGGTGCGCTCCTCGAGCACCTGTCCCGCGTACATCACGGCGACCCGTCGCGCCATGTCGGCGACCACGCCCATGTTGTGCGTGACGAGCACGAGCGACATGCCGCGCGAGCGCTGCAGTTCGCGCAGGAGGTCGAGGATCTGCGCCTGGATCGTGACGTCGAGCGCGGTCGTCGGCTCGTCGGCGATCAGGAGTCGCGGATTGCAGGCGATCGCCATCGCGATCATCACGCGCTGGTTCATGCCGCCGGACATCTGGTGCGGGAAGTCCTTCAGGCGCGAGCCCGCCGCCGGAATGCCGACCTGCTCCAGCAACTCGACCGCGCGATGGCGCGCCGCGCGGCCGTCCATGCCGAGGTGCAGGCGCAAGGTCTCGGTCAACTGGAAGCCGACGGTGAAGCAGGGATTGAGACTCGTCGTCGGCTCCTGGAAGATCATCGCGACCTCCTTGCCGACGATCGCGCGCCGCTCGCGCTCGCTGGCGCGGAGCAGGTCGCGCCCGGCGAAGGCGAGCCGCTTCGCGCGCACGCGGCCCGGCGCGGCGACGAGCCCCATCAGCGCGAGCATCGTCACGCTCTTGCCGGAGCCCGACTCGCCGACGATGCCCAGCACCTCGCCTTCGTCGAGCGAGAGGCTCACGCCCTCGACCGCACGCATCACCCCCGCGTGCGACGGGAACTCGACGTGCAGGTCCTCGATCTCGACCAGGGCCATGGGCTCAGCGCTTGAGCTTCGGGTCGAGCGCGTCGCGCAACCCGTCGCCCAGCAGGTTGAACGCGAGCACGGTCACGAGAATCATCACGCCCGGGAAGGTCACGACCCACCAGGCGCGCAGCACGAACTCGCGCGCGTCGGCGAGCATCGTGCCCCATTCGGGCGACGGCGGCTGCGCCCCCAGCCCGAGGAACCCGAGCGCCGCGGCGTCGAGGATCGCCGTCGACACGCCGAGCGTCGCCTGCACGATCAGCGGCGCCGCGCAGTTCGGCAGCACCTCGCTCATCATCAGGCGCACGCGTCCCGCGCCGGTCGCGCGGGCGGCGGTCACGTAGTCACGCGACATCTCGGCGATCACCGAGGCGCGCGTGATGCGCACGTAGTGCGGCAGCACGACGACCGCGACCGCGAGCATCGCGTTCATCAGCCCCGGGCCCAGGATCGCGACGATGACGATCGCGAGCAGCAGCGAGGGCAGCGTCAGGATGATGTCCATCAGCCGCATGATCGCGATCTCGGTGACGCCGCGCGCGTAGCCGGCGACGAGCCCGAGCACGATGCCGGTCACGATCGAGATCGCGACGACCGCCATGCCGATCAGGAGCGACAGGCGCGCGCCGTGGATGAGCCGCGAGAGCATGTCCCGCCCGATCGCGTCGGTGCCGAGCGGGTAGGCCCAGCTCCCGCCCTCCTGCCACGCCGGCGGTTTCAGGAACATCGCATTGTTCGTGAGGTCGGGCGGGTACGGCGCGAGCAGGTTCGCGAACGCCGCCATCAGCAGCACGGCGACGACGATCGCGAGCCCCGCGAGCGCGCCGCGGTTGGCGCTGAAGTAGCCCCAGAACTCGGAGAGCGGCCCGGGCGGCGCGCCGACCCCGGCGGAAGCCCGTCCTGCGCCGACCTCGTCGTGCGCGATGCTTGCGGGGGTCATTTCGCGTGCCGGATGCGCGGATTGATGACGCCGTAGGCGACATCGACCGCCAGATTGACGAGCATGACGACCACGCCCAGCAGCAGCAGTCCGCCCTGCAGCACCGGGTAGTCGCGGCGGTTGATCGCCTCGATCAGCCATTTGCCCACGCCCGGCCACGAGAAGATCGTCTCGGTGAGGATCGCGCCGGTGAACAGCACGCCGACCTGCAATCCGATCACCGTGATGACGGGGATCAGCGCATTGCGGAACGCGTGCAGCGCGATGACGCGACGCGCGGGCAGGCCCTTCGCGCGCGCGGTTCGGATGTAGTCCTCGCCCAGCACCTCGAGCATCGAGCTGCGCGTCATGCGCGCGATGACCGCGAGCGGATTGGTGCCGAGCACGATCGCCGGCAGGACGAGGTGCATGACGGTCGAGCGGAACGCGCCCTGCTCGTCGGACAGGAGCGAGTCGATCGTGAGGAATCCGGTGACCGGCTCGACGAAGTACCGGACGTCGATGCGGCCCGACACCGGGGTCCAGCCGAGCTGCACCGAGAACAGCAGGATCAGCAGGAGCCCCCACCAGAAGATCGGCATCGAGTAGCCCGTGAGGGAGGCGCCCATCACGCCGTGGTCGAAGATCGAGTTTCGCCGCACCGCGGCGACCATGCCTGCGGGAATGCCGATTGCGAGCGCGAACGCGATCGCGCAGAGCGCGAGTTCGATCGTCGCCGGGAAGAGCGCCACGAACTCCTTGACCACCGGCTCGTGCGTGATCATCGAACGCCCGAGGTCGCCGCGCAGCACTCGCCCGACGTAGATGCCGTACTGGACGAGCACCGGCCGGTCGAGTCCGTATTCCTCGAGCAGCGCCGCGTGTCGCGCCTCGTCGATGCCGCGCTCGCCGGCCATCGTCTCGATCGGATCGCCGGGCACGAGCCGGATCAGGAAGAACGCGAGCAGCGTCATCCCGATGAAGGTCGGGATGACGAGGGAGGCGCGGGTGAGGATGAAGCGCAGCACGTCGGGCAAAAGTAGGGTCAGACTCGATTTTCGGGACGCGTACCCAGCGGCGCATGCCGTTCGCGAAAAGTCGAGTCTGACCCTACTTTTGCACTGGGGGGCGCCGGAGGCGCATGGTGCCACAACAGGAGACAGGAGTCAGAGGACAGGGGACAGATGCGGCGGTGTTTCCGGTGGCGGCGCATTGAGCGCCGATGGAGGGGCGCGGTTGGGCCCCCTTGGGATCGACCCAGGTCCATCCGCGACCAAGGCACATTGAGCGCCGATGGAGGGGCACGGTTGGGCCACCGTCCGGATGGCGAGCGTCGATGGCCGGTGGCGAATGCCGTCCGGCGGAAGATCGTCCGCCGGGAAAGCGGGTGATCCGCGCCAGGGTCGCCAGCGGCAACAGGATCGTGCCGGTCGTGCCCGACGGCTTGCCCTGTCGACGGGTGCATACTTGCAGCCTGCCCCCGATCTTCACGGAGCAAGCAATGTTCGATGCCCTTTCGGTCCCGTTCGGGGCCAGGATGCTGTTCAACACCGTCAAGCTCAAGCCCGGCGTCGCGATGGAGGACGTGGAACTCGCGGTCGGCGAGATGTGCCACGTCGTCAAGGAAACCTACCGCGGCGACAAGGGCGGCTTCTGCGGCGGCCAGGTGTTCAGGTTCTCGGGCTTCGCCTCGCCGGAAGGCTCGCTCGGCGGCGTGAAGCCGGCCGAAGCGCACCTCGCGATCGTCACCTACTGGCGATCGTTCGAGGAGCACGAGCGCTCGCACGCCGACCGGATCTTCAAGGAGAAGTTCGCGGCGCTGGCGTCGATGTGCACCGAAAGCCGGGAGCTGGGCTACGAGATGCTCTGGCAGGGCGCGTAACGGGCGCAGGCCGCCGGTCGCGAGACCGATGGCCGCCCGCCAGATGGACGAAGCCCGGCTCATCGCCGGGCTTCGCATCCTACCTGGAGCTGCGGACAGGGAGTCTTTGCTGACTCCTGTCAACTGTCAACTGACAACTGAACTACATGTCCATGTCGCCCATGCCGCCCATGCCGCCCATGCCTCCGCCGCCCATCGGCTTCTCGTCCTTGGGCAGTTCGGCGACCATCGCGTCGGTCGTCAGCATCAGCGAGGCGACCGAGGCCGCGTTCTGCAGCGCGTAGCGGGTGACCTTGGTCGGATCGAGCACGCCCATCTCGACCAGGTCGCCGTACGCGCCGGTGGCTGCGTTGAAGCCGAAGTTGCCCTTGCCCTCGACGATCTTGTTCACGACGACCGACGGCTCCTCGCCGGCGTTCGCCACGATCATGCGCAACGGCTCCTCGACCGCGCGGAGCACGATCTTGATGCCGGCGTCCTGGTCCGGATTCGCGCCCTTCAGGCTCTTGAGGTGCTGCCGCGCGCGGATGTACGCCACGCCGCCGCCGGGGACGATGCCTTCCTCGACCGCCGCGCGGGTCGCGTGCAGCGCGTCCTCGACCCGGGCCTTCTTCTCCTTCATCTCGACTTCGGTGGCCGCGCCGACCTTGATGACCGCGACGCCGCCGGCGAGCTTCGCCACGCGCTCCTGCAGCTTCTCCTTGTCGTAGTCGGAGGTCGCTTCCTCGATCTGCTTGCGGATGTTCTTGACGCGGGCCTCGATCGACGCCTTCTCGCCGGCGCCGTCGATGATCGTGGTGTCTTCCTTCGCGACTTCGATGCGCTTCGCGCGGCCGAGATCCTTGATCGTCGCGTTCTCGAGCTTGAGGCCGAGTTCTTCCGCGATCACGGTCCCGTTGGTCAGGATCGCGATGTCTTCCAGCATCGCCTTGCGGCGGTCGCCGAAGCCCGGTGCCTTGACCGCGACGGTCTTGAGGATCCCGCGGATGTTGTTCACGACCAGCGTCGCGAGCGCCTCGCCGTCGACGTCCTCGGCGATGATGAGGAGCGGCTTGCCCGCCTTCGCGACCTGCTCGAGCACCGGCAGCAGTTCGCGGATGTTGCTGACCTTCTTGTCGTGCAGCAGGATGTACGGGTCTTCGAGGACCGCGGTCTGCTTGTCGGGATTGTTGATGAAGTAGGGCGAGATGTAGCCGCGGTCGAACTGCATCCCCTCGACCAGGTCCAGTTCGTTCTCGAGGCCCTTGCCGTCCTCGACGGTGATCACGCCTTCCTTGCCGACCTTGTCCATCGCCTCGGCGATCGTCTTGCCGATCGACTCGTCGGCGTTCGCCGAGATCGAGCCGACCTGCGCGATCTCCTTCGACGTCGAGCAGGGCTTGCTGATCTTCTTCAGCTCGTCGACGACCGAGACGACGGCCTTGTCGATGCCGCGCTTCAGGTCCATCGGGTTCATGCCGGCGGCGACGAACTTCATGCCTTCGGCGACGATCGACTGCGCGAGCACCGTCGCGGTCGTCGTGCCGTCACCGGCGACATCCGAGGTCTTGGACGCGACTTCCTTCACCATCTGCGCGCCCATGTTCTCGAACTTGTCCTTGAGTTCGATCTCCTTCGCGACCGAGACGCCGTCCTTCGTGATCGTCGGCGCGCCGAAGCTGCGCTCGAGCACGACGTTGCGGCCCTTCGGGCCGAGCGTCACCTTGACGGCGTTCGCGAGGACGTTGACGCCGTTGACCATCTTGTTCCGGACGTTTTCGCCGAAACGGACATCCTTGGCTGCCATGTTCTAGCTCTCCTGGGATTCGTGTGGGGGGCGATCAGGCGACGACGCCGATGACGTCGTCTTCGCGCATGTGGAGGTAGTCGTGGCCGTCCATCTTGAATTCCTGGCCCGAGTACTTGCCGAAGAGGATCTTCTCGCCGACCTTGACGCCCATCGGGACCAGCTTGCCGTGGTCGTCGAGCTTGCCGGGGCCCGCCGCGACGACTTCACCCATCGAGGGCTTCTCGGCCGCGGTGTCGGGAATCACGATGCCGCCGGCGGATTTCCTTTCCTCTTCCAGCCGCTTGACGATGATCCGGTCATGCAAGGGACGAAGCTTCATGGTAAGCGCTCACTCCTGATAGTTTCGATTGACAATCAGTAATTTGAGGCGCGCCCAGCGGGTTTCCCCGGGACGCTCGCCAGCGAAACGATCGATGTTGTTAGCACTCGACCGCAACGAGTGCCAATTATATGGGTGAGTGCGGGGAAATATCAACCGTTGGAGCAGCCGGTTCGTACGGCGCCGCCGGCGCCGCTCAACCGGCGATACGAAAATCCCCATGTGGGAACGGCGGCGAAACTCGCATGCCGATCCGGTCCTCCGGCGATGCCGCGCCAACCGTCCATCCGCCCCGGCTGGCATTCCGTAAGCCCGAAGCCCCGATTCCCCCGGGCGCACGTTAGCGTGCGTATCGCCCGACGGATGCCCGCATCATGCTTCGACCCGCCCACATCGGCCACCTCGCGATGCTGCGTTCGCTGATCCGCGACGCCGCCCGCGACGGCGCGTTCGACCCGGCGCTCGCCTGGGACTCCCCGGCCGCGACGCGCTTCTTCGCGGAACTCCGCCAGGCGCTGAAGACGGGCTATTTCGTCGTCGAGGACGCCTCGACACGCACGGTACGGACCGTCGCGGTTCCGGGCTACGTCTACTGGGCGGACGAGACCGCCGGAAGCGAACCGCCGGTGGGCTTCGGTCTCTTCCGCGCGATCGACGACGGCTACGAACTCTGGCTCACCGGCCTCGAGGCGCACCTGCGCGGCAAGGGCCACGGCCGAGCGATGCTGAAGGCGCTCTTCTCGACCTCCACCGGGCGCAAGACCCGTCAGATGCGCGTACGCCGGGCCGCCCGCTCGGCCGCTGCTCTCGCGCACCTGCTCGCCGAACACGGCTTCACCGCGACCGTCGAATCGGAGCGCGAGACGCGCTTCGTGCGCGTCGCGACGCCGCCGGATCCGCCTCGCCCGCCGGCCGCGCGCCGTCCGTTGCACTGATGTCGAAGGTCGAAGGGGTCAGACTCGATTGCTCGTCAAAGGGGTCAGACTCGATTGCTCGTCAAAGGGGTCAGACTCGATTGCTCGTCAAAGGGGTCAGACTCGATTGCTCACTTGAGCAATCGAGTCTGACCCCTTTGAATCCTGACCCCTTCGATTAGGCTGCGCGCTTCGGGCGTTCGACGACGATCGCCGCGGCGGGCTCCTCCACCTTTCGACCCGACGCGATCCACGCATCGAGTCCGCCCGCGAGCGGCCGTGCGCGCCTGAATCCGCGTGCATGAAGGATCTGCGCGGCGCGGCGCGCGGATTCCTCGTTCGGACAGGCGCAATACAGGACGATGTCGCGGTCGGATGGAAAGTCTCCCGCCGCGCGATCGATCTCGTCGAGGTCGAGCAGCACGGCTCCCGGAATGCGCGGCCGATGGTCATGCGCGAGCTTCGAACCGACGTCGACCAGATGCACCGGGCGCCGGGTGTCGAGGATGGTCGCGAGTTCGTCCACCGTGATGCGCGACGCGAGCACGAAACGCGCGAGTCGCCAGCGCTGCCAGGCCCGGTACAGGATGTAGAGCGCGAGGAGCGCGCCGACGAGCGCTGCCGCCAACGGAGCGTTGTCCGCCATCCACCGGAGCAGCGCATCGACCTGACGCGAGAACAGCCAGCCCGCCCCCATCGCCGCGCCCACCCACAGCGCGGCGCTCGCGACTGCCGCACCGATGAACGATCCGAACGGCATCCGCAATGCACCGGCCATCGGCGGTGCCACGGTCGAGAATCCCGGCACGAACTTCGAGACGACGACCGAGAAGAAGCCGTAGCGCTCGAAGATGCCCTCGGTCTGCCGCACGCACGCGTCGGGCGACAGCGAGACCCGGCACAGGAACTTGAGCACCTTGTAGCCATGGCGTCGCCCGGCCCAGAACCACACGAGGTCCGCGACGACCGACGCGACGACCGACAGCGCGAACACACCGGGCGTCGACAGTCGAGACGCGGCGGCCATCGCGCCGGCGACGATCATCGTCGGCACCGCCGGGATCGGCAATCCGAGTTGCTGGAGGAACACGTTCAGCCCGACGAGCGGGACGCCGTAGCGGTCGAGCGAGGCGGACAGGGCATCCATGCGGAACGCGAGCGAAGGCGGACCGGAGAGATTGGGGCCGGGGGGCGCGCAACACAACCCCTGCTGCGGCGCTGCCGCAGGCATCGCCGCGGCCGACGCCCGATGTTTCGATCCGCACACGGCGCGTGCTACCGTATCGTCCAGGAGGATCCACGATGGACGAGGTCACCCAACCCGGAGCGAAGCCGCTGCCCTCCGCACCTCAGCCGCCGCGCGCGGGGCCCGCACCCTCCGGACCCGGCAAGCGCGAGCCGCGCTCGCTCTCCGCGGGCCGGGGAGCGGCCTGGTGGAGCGAAGGCTGGCAGGTCTTCAAGGCCGCGCCGGGCGTGTGGCTGCTCATCACCGTCGTGCTGTTCCTGATCATGGCGGCGCTGACCCTCGTCCCGATCCTCGGCAACCTGGCGCAATCGGTGCTCGGGCCGGTGTTCGGCGGGGGCCTCGCGCTCGCCTGCCATGGGCTCGCGAAGGGCCGGCCGCTGACGCTCGCGAGCCTCTTCGAGGGCTTCTCCGGCGAGCGCTTCATGCCGCTCCTCATCATCGGCCTCGTCTACC
Organism: Burkholderiales bacterium; assembly: GCA_015075645.1. NCBI lineage: Bacteria > Pseudomonadati > Pseudomonadota > Betaproteobacteria > Burkholderiales > Burkholderiales bacterium. The sequence goes on from JABTUF010000001.1 coordinate 697,580, forward strand.
TCGCCGCGATGTTCGTGATCTGGGTCGTCGCGATCGCGGCGATCGTGGGCGTCGCGGGCGGAGCGGGCCTCTTCTCCGCGTTGACCTCCGACTCGTCGCAGATGGCCATGGCGATGATGAAGTCCTTCGGTCTCTCGATGTTCATCGTGATGCCGATCGCGCTGATCGGCACGGCGCTGGTGTCGATGGCCTGCTGGTTCGCGCCGGCGCTCGTCGCGCTGAACGGCGAGGAGCCGATCGACGCGATGAAGAAGAGCTTTCGCGCCTGCTGGCAGAACCTCGGAGCGATGGCGGTCTACGGCCTCATCCTGATCGGCCTGTGCATCGTCGCCGCGATCCCGATCGCGCTCGGCTTCCTCGTGCTGATCCCGGTCATGACCGGAAGCTGGTACGCGAGCTGGCGCGAGACTTTCGACGCGTGATCCGGGCGGTCAGCCGCCGCCCTTGCCTTTCACGAAATCGACACCCTGCACCGACAGCGTGTTGCGCACGCCGGCCGCATGGTCGCGCTGCGCGGCCAGCGCGCGTTCCACTTCCGCCTTGAGTTCCGGTGTCACGGTCATCAGGCGTTCCAGGATCACGCCGCTCGCGCGAAACTGCGCGAGGATGAACGGGTGCTGCGCCTCGAGGAAGATGCCCGAGTAGACGGTGGGCTCGCCGGTCGATGCATGCGGCAGGCCCTTGATGGCGCGGAAGAAGCGGCGGTCCTCGCCGCGTCCCTGCGCGTCGGCCTCGGTCCAGGCGAGCAACGCGCCGTGGCAGGCGAGCTTGTCGACCAGGAGCGCGTCCGCCGCGACGAAGCCGCCTTCGCTCCTGCCGTAGATGCCCAGGTTCGGCCCGACGGACTCCCAGGCGTCGCGGCAGATCACCTGCCCCGACCGCGCATCGACGTACCAGCGCTCGGTGAATGCCCAGGCCTTGTCGCCGATCGCGCCGCGAAGCAGTTCGAGATGGTTGGGCGCGTAACGTCCGAACTCCGACAGGTACGCGACATGCCGCGCGTTCGCGAGGAGCGTGAGCGCCGCCCGCAGCGACCCGCCGGCTTCCGGCGCGTAGAGGCCGCCGCGCGAGCGCGCGGTCGAGTAGCCGGGATCGACGACGGTGAGCCGCATCGTGGGCGGGACCTCGCGCGCGAGCGCCGCGAGCGCCGCGCGGTCGCCCTGCGCGCCATCGACGCCGACGACGATCTGCACGCGCCCGGCGAACGCTTGCGCGAACACCGAGCGCACCGCGGTCGCGAGCACACCGGTGCGCTTGGTGAACATCACGACGGCGACGTCGAAGGGGCTGGCCGGTTCGAAGGGCATCGCTCGGACTCCCGGCGCGTCAGTGCGCGCGCTCCCAGTTGGGTCCCGCGCCCACGTCGACGACGAGCGGCACCGACAGCTTCGCGACGCCGGTCATGAGCTCCGGCAGTTCGCGCTTCACGCGCGCGAGTTCGAGCTCCGGCACCTCGAGCACGAGTTCGTCGTGGACCTGGAGGATCAGCGTGGTCGCGAGCTTCTCGCGCCGGATCCAGGCGTCGACCGCGATCATCGCGAGCTTCACGAGGTCGGCCGCCGTGCCCTGCATCGGCGCGTTGATCGCCGCGCGCTCCGCCGCCGCGCGGCGCGGCCCGCCACCGGCCTTGATGTCGGTGAGCCACAGACGGCGGCCGAAGACGGTCTCGACGTAACCCCGCTCGCGGGCCTCCTCGCGCGTCTTCTGCATGTACAGCGCGACACCAGGGTAGCGCTGGAAGTACTTGTCGATGAACTGCTGCGCGGCGTTGCGCTCGATGCCGAGCTGCTGAGCGAGGCCGAAGGCGCCCATACCGTAGATCAGGCCGAAATTCACCGCCTTGATGTAACGGCGCTGGTCCGCGCTCACCTCCTTCGGCGTCACGCCGAAGATCTCCGCGGCGGTCGCGCGGTGGATGTCCTCGCCCGCGAGGAACGCGCGCACCAGCGCCGGATCCTCCGACAGGTGCGCCATGATGCGCAGTTCGATCTGCGAATAGTCGGCCGACACCAGCACGTGGCCCCGCGGCGCGATGAACGCCTCGCGGATACGCCGCCCCTCCTCGGTGCGCACCGGGATGTTCTGCAGGTTCGGGTCCGACGACGCGAGCCGGCCGGTCACCGCGGTCGCCTGCGAGAACGTCGTGTGCACGCGCCCGGTCCGCGGGTCGACCATCTGCGGCAGCTTGTCGGCGTAGGTCGACTTGAGCTTCGCCAGCGCGCGGTGCTCGAGCAGCACCTTCGGCAGCGGATAGTCAGCCGCGAGTTCCTGGAGCACCTCCTCGTCGGTCGACGGCTGGCCGGTCGCGGTCTTCTTCGCCGCCGGCAGGCCCATCCGCTCGAACAGGATCTCGCCCAGTTGCTTCGGCGACGCGAGATTGAACGGGCCGCCGGCGAGTTCGAACGCCTTCTGCTCGAGGGCCATCACGCGCTCGCCGAGCGTGCGGCCATGAGCGCGCAGGAGATCGGCGTCGACCAGCACACCGGCGCGCTCCATGCGGAACAACACCTCGCGCACCGGCATTTCGATCTTCGCGTAGACGGCCTCGAGCTTCGGGTCGGCCGCGAGCGCGGGGAACATCGTCTCGTGGAGCCGCAACGTGACGTCCGCGTCCTCGGCCGAGTACTCGGTCGCGCGCTCGAGCGGCACCTGGTCGAAGCCGATCTGCGCGGCACCCTTGCCGGCGACTTCGGCGTACGCGATCGTCTTCCAGTCGAGGTGGCGCCACGCGAGGCTGTCCATGTCGTGCGGCCGGTGCGCCTCGAGCACGTAGGACTCGAGCAGCGTGTCGTGCGCGACGCCGTCGAGCGCGATGCCGTGGTTCGCGAGCGCGTGCTCGTCGTACTTGACGTTCTGCCCGAGCTTCGCGCGCTTGCGGTCGGCGAACCAGCCGCGCAGCGCGCCCAGCACCTCGTCGCGCGAGAGTTGGTCGGGCGCTCCCGCGTAACGATGGCCGACCGGCACGTAACAGGCGCGGCCCGGCGCGACCGCGAACGACAATCCGACGATCTCCGCGGCCATCGGGTCGAGGCTCGTCGTCTCGGTGTCGAACGCCACGAGCGGCGCCCTGCGGATTTCGGCGAGCCAGCGCTCGAACGCCATCGCGTCGAGCACGCACTCGTAGGCGAGGTCGGCGGGCTTGCCCTTCGGCGTGCCGGCCGCCGCTCCCGGATCGAATCGACGCGTGTCGTCCTTCGCCGCGCGCGCCGCGATCGCGCCGGCCGCATCCGCGGGCATGCCCGCGGAGGGACCGCCGGCGACTTCCCGCAACCAGCTCCGGAATCCGTAGCGCTCGTAGAGCTCCTCGAGTCGCGCGCCGTCCGGAGCCGTGGGCACGAGGTCCTTCGGCCCGACGTCGAGGTCGCAATCGGTGCGGACGGTGAGGAGCTCCCGTCCCTTCGGCAGCCAGCCGAGCGCCGCGCGCAGGTTCTCGCCCACCTTGCCGCCGACCTCGCCCGCGTGCTTCACCAGGTTGTCGAGCGTGCCGTACTCGCCGAGCCACCTGGCCGCCGTCTTCGGGCCCACCTTGTCGACGCCCGGCACGTTGTCGACCGCGTCGCCGGTCAGGGTCAGCAGGTCGAGGATCTGGTCGGCCCGCACGCCGAACTTCGCGAGCACACCGGCTTCGTCGAGCGTCTCGTTGCTCATCGTGTTGACGATCGTGATGCCCGGCTCGACGAGTTGCGCGAGGTCCTTGTCCGACGAACTGATCGTCGTGTCGATGCGCTGCCGCTTCGCCGCCTTGGCGAGCGTGCCGATCACGTCGTCGGCCTCGACCCCTTCGACCGCGAGGAGCGGCCAGCCGTGCGCGCGCACCAGCGAGTGCAACGGCTCGATCTGCGCGCGCAGGTCGTCGGGCATCGGCGGCCGGTTCGCCTTGTACTCCGGATAGAGGTCGTCGCGAAACGTCCTGCCGGGTGCGTCGAAGACGACGGCGAAGAAGTCCGGCTTGTCGTCGTCGACGATCCGGCGCAACATCGACAGCACGCCCCGCAGTGCGCCGGTCGGTTCACCCGAACGCGTGCGGAGGTCCGGCAGCGCGTGGAACGCGCGGTACAGGTACGACGAACCGTCGACGAGGACGAGCTTGGGCACGCGACAGACGACTCCGAAAATTCCGCCGGTCATCGACCCGCAGGCGAGGTATTCGTCGAACGGGCAGGAAGCGTGGCGGGTGCTGGGAATTATGGCAGAGTTCGTCTCGGCCACCGAGCGCCTGCAGGGCATACGCCCCGCGGTGTCGATGTTCGGCAGCGCGCGCATCCGCGAGGGCCATCCCTACTACGAGAAGACGCACGCGATCGCGCGCAAGCTCTCCGACGCGGGATTCGCCGTGATCTCGGGCGGCGGCCCCGGCCTCATGGAGGCGGCCAACCGCGGCGCGCACGCGGGCCGCGCGCCCTCGGTCGGGCTCAACATCAACCTGCCGCACGAGAAGGGCGACCGCAGCGCCCAGGACGTCTCGCTCGACTTCCTGTACTTCTTCTCGCGCAAGATGATGTTCGTCCGCTTCGCGTCGGCCTACGTCGTCCTGCCCGGCGGCTTCGGCACGCTCGACGAACTCTCCGAATGCCTCACGCTCGTGCAGACCGGCAAGACGCGGCGCATCCCGATCATCCTCGTCGGGTCGTCGTTCTGGACGGGACTCGTCGACTGGATGCGTGCGCACCTGGTCGGCGAAGGCATGGTCGGCGAGCACGACCTCGACCTCATGCAGACGATCGACGACCCGGATGCGATCGTCGAGGCGATCTTCCGCTTCTACGAGGGCCGCGGCTTCCAGCCGACGCAGGAGGAGCGGCAGCGGATGCTGAATCTGTAGTTCAGGAGTCAGGCAACAGGTAACAGGTGACAGGTGACAGGTGACAGAGGCGGTGGTGTTTCCGGTGGCGGCGCGTCGAGCGCCGTTGCGGGGTTCCCGCAAGGCGACGGAGGGTCGGGACGCCCGATGCTAGAATCGGGTTGGCCTCCTCGCCGCGAAGCGACCCGAACATGCACCCCCTCGTCCGCCTCGCCGCCGCACTCGTGCTCGTGCTGGGCGTCGCCGCGGGCGCGGCGTACGCCCAGGTATCGCCGCCACCGCCGCTGCCGCCCGCCACGGGCGACGCCGCGGCGCCGGTGCCGCCTCCGTCGTTCTCGAGCGATCCGGATCTCGAGCAGCAGGTCACGATCACGCACAAGGACCGCGAGAGCACCGAGGAAGTCCGCGTCGGCGGGGTGCTCCAGTACGTCCGGGTGACGCCGCGCGGCGGCCCGCCCTACTTCCTCGTTCCGAACCGCGACGGCACCGGTTTCCTCCGGCGCAACAGCCTCGACAACTCGTTGAGCGTGCCCCAGTGGCAACTGTTCTCGTGGTGAGCGCCCGCGAGGGCCGCCGCTGATCACGACGCGCACCGCGCGCGTTGCCGCATGTCCGTCTACACGACCGTCTCGGCCGAGGATCTCGACGCCTGGCTCGCCCGCTATCCGCTCGGGCGGCTGCTCGCCTGCGATCCCATCCGCTCGGGCATCGAGAACACCAACTACTTCGTGACCACCGAGCGCGGTCGCTACGTGCTCACGCTCTACGAGCGCCTGCCCGCCGACGAGCTGCCGTTCTATCTGAACCTGATGGCGCATCTCGCGCGCGCCGGCGTCGCCGTTCCCGCGCCGTCGGCCGACCGCAGCGGCGCGTACTTCTCGATGCTGTGCGGCAAGCCCGCGAGCCTCGTCGACCGCATCGACGGCGAGGCGCACCTCGTCCCCGGCGTGAACGACTGCATCGAGATCGGCGGCGCGCTCGCGCGATTGCATCTCGCGGCGCAGACCTACCGCGCGCGGCTCGCGAACCGGCGCGGTCCCGCGTGGTGGCGTCGCGCGGCGCGCTCCGTGCGCCCGTTCCTCGACGCGGCGCAGGCGAACCTGCTCGACGCCGAGCTCGCCTACCAGGCCGCCGCCGGCCGCATGACGCTGCCGAAGGCCGCGATCCACGGCGATCTCTTCCGCGACAACGTGCTGTTCGCTCAGGGCAAGGTCGCGGGCATCATCGACTTCGGTTTCGCGGCGACCGACTTCCTCGCCTACGACCTCGCGATCGCGGTGAACGACTGGTGCAGCGAACCGGACGGAGCGATCCATTCCGAACGCATGCGCGCGTTCGTCGGCGGCTACCAGGCGCTTCGTCCGCTCACGGGCGAGGAGCGCGCGCACTGGCCGACGCTCCTGCGTGCGGCTGCGCTGCGGTTCTGGCTGTCGCGCCTCTACGATCTCCACTTGCCGCGGCCGGGCGAGCTGGTGCATGCGCACGACCCCGCCGTCTTCGAGCGCATTCTCGCGCACCGCGTGACCGAGACGCCGTCGCTCCCGGTCGCGGACGCCGCATGAGCCGCGACGTGGACACGCCGCGCGACGTCGTCTTCACGGTGCACGAGGCGCGGCGCGGCGTCGCGTGGCTGCGCCAGGCCTGGACGCTGTTCTCGCGCGCCCGCGTACCCTGGCTCTTCATGCTCGCCACCTACTACATGGTGATGATGGCGATCGAACTCGTGCCGTTCGTCGGTCAGCTCGCGGTGCCGCTGGTCAAGCCGGTGTTCGCCGTGGGCTTCCTCGCCGCCGCCTGGACGCAGGAGCGCGGCGGTTCACCGCGCGTGCGCGATCTCTTCCTCGGCTTCCGCTCGAACCTCGCGGCGCTGCTCGTGCTGGGCGCCGTGTTCGTCGCCGGCATCACGCTCGCCGTGCTGTCGACGATGGTGGTCGACGGCGGCAAGCTGCTCGACGCGCTCACCTCGCCGGCGCCGGCGTCGGGCGAGGCGCGCGAGACCTGGGCCGCCACGCTCGCCGCGACGCTGCGCGATCCGCGCACGGTGCTCGCGATGCTCTTCGCGATCGTCGTCGCGCTGCCGACGCTGGCGGCGCTCTGGTTCGCCCCCGGTCTCGTCGTGTTCCAGGACCTGCCGGCGCCCGCCGCGCTCGGCTACTCGCTCAAGGCCGCGCTCGCGAACTGGCGGCCGCTCGTCTTCTACGGCTTCACGGTGTTCGCCGTGGGGGGGCTCCTGCCCGCGCTCGCCCTGGCGCTCATCTCGGCCGTGCTTCCGCCGTCGGCGATCGCGGTCCTCGCGATCGCGCTCCTGATGCCCTTCGCGTTCTTCTTCGCCGCGACACTGCACGTGTCCGACTACGTGAGCTACCGCGACGTGTTCCACGCCGGCGAGACGCTCGCACCGCTCACGCCGACGGCCGGGTCGCTGCGCGACTGACACCCTCCGCGATGGCGGCGACGGCATCCGCGCTCTGGCGTCGCGTGCTCCCCGGGCTCGCGCAGATCCTCGATCCGACGCCCGGCGCCTGGCGCGTCGATGCGCTCGCGGGCGCCGCGGTCGCGGTCGTGATGATCCCGTCGGTGCTGGCCTACGCCGAGCTGATGCGCCTGCCCGCCGCGGCGGGGCTCTACGCGGCGATCGGCTCGATGGCGGTCTACCTGCTCCTCACGCCGTCACGCCGGGTGATCGTCGGCCCGGACACGACGATCGCGCTCCTCGCGGCGAGCATCGTCGCCCCGCTGGCCATGGGCGATCCGCTGCGCACGGCGGCGCTCGCCTCGCTCGTCGCCATCATGACCGGCGTGGCGCTCGTGGCGGCCGCGCGCCTCGGACTGGGTCTCGCCGCCGACGCGCTCGCGCGGCCGGTGCTCGTCGGCTACGCGAACGGTGCCGCACTGGTGCTGATCGTCTCGCAGTTGGGCGCGCTCCTCGGCGTGAACCTCGAGAAGGAGACGTTCGGAGCGCGCACGATCGAGGCGATCGGCGCGCTGCCGTCCGCCCACATGCCGACGCTCGCGCTCGGCGCCACGCTGGTCGTCGTGCTGCTCATGTGCCGTCGCTGGGTCCCGCGCTTGCCGGGCGCGCTCGTCGCTTGCGCGATCGCGGTCGCGGCGGAGGTCGCCTTCTCGCTGCGCGAACACGGCGTCGCGATGCTTCCCGCCATCGCCCCGGGCGTGCCGGCGCCGGCGTTCCCCGACGTGTCGGTCGCCGACGTCCGCGACCTCGCCGGCGGCGCGCTCGCGCTCGCCTTCCTCACCTTCGCCGAAGGCGCGCTGCTCGCCCGCACGCTCGCCGAGCGGCGCGGCGAATCGGTGGATGCCGGCGCGGAGCTGCGCGCATTGGGCGCCGCCGACGTCGCCGCCGGACTCGCCGGAGGTTTCAACGTGGGCGCGAGCGGGTCGCGCTCGATCACCGCGGATGCCGCCGGGTCGATGTCGCAGCGGACCCAGCTCGTCGCGCTCGTCCTCCTCGCCGCGTTCGCCCTGTTTCTCGCGCCGTTCCTCGCATGGCTGCCGCGCGTCGCGCTCGCGGCGATCCTCGTCGCGGCGGGCATCCACCTCCTGGACCTTCGCGGCCTGCGCGTGCTGTGGCGGCTCGAGCGGCACGCGTTCGCCATCGCGATGGGCGTCACGATCGGCGTGCTCGTGCTGGGCGTGCTCCCCGGCATACTGATCGGCGTCGCGCTCGCGTTCCTCGAAGTGCTGGTCGAGGTCGCGCGTCCGCGCGACGCGGTGCTGCGCCGACGCCCCGGAGACACCCATTTCCACGACCTCGACGAGGACGAGCCGGGAGAGCCGACGCCCGGCGCCGTCGTCTACCGCCTCTACGCGCCGCTCGTGTTCGCGAACGCGAATCACGTCGCCGGCCGCATCCGCGAGGTGGTCTACGCGGCCGATCCGCAAACGCGCGTCGTCGTCCTCGACCTGCAGGCGGTGTGGGAGATCGACGTCACCGCCGCCGACGTGCTCACCGACTTGCACGACGAGTTCGAAGGTCGCGGAATCGACCTGCGGTTCGCGCGCGCGAACCGCCCGTTGCGCGAGCAGATCCACCGGATGCTCGCCGGGCACGACGCCGCCCACGAGCGGTTCTTCCCGTCGGCATCGGCGGCGGTCGACGACTATTTCGCGGCGAAAGGCGGTTCGCGCTGAACGGCCTCGCGGCGAGGCGCTGCCGTGGCGTCGGCGTTCGCGTTGTCGATCAAGTCGCCGACAGGATGCGCGGGCTGATCCGGGACCCATGCAGCCGGCTGGACATCAATCCGACCGGCGGTCGATAGGCCCCGAAGTTTCCTGTCGGGATCGCGTCTGCCCCCTGGGGGCGGCAAGGCGGGTGCGCAACCGACAGCGCGCTATGCGAAACCGCATCGCCTCCACGCACCGGTGGAGCGGTTCGTCCTACGCCGCCTCGAGCTTCGCGTACTCGAGCGCGAGCCACTTGACGCCGACCTCGCGGAAGTTGACCTGCACGCGTGCGTCGCTGCCGCGCCCTTCCGCGCCTACGATCACGCCCACGCCGAACTTGGCGTGGCGCACGTTCTGGCCGATCCGCCAGCCGGGCGCGTTCGTCTCCGGCACCGGAACATGGCGCGGCTTGCCCCACTCGGCCTCGTCGACGTCGATCGCGCCGTAGCGCGTGCGCGCGGGGGAGAGCCAGGCGACGAGTTCGCGCGGGAGTTCGTCGAGGAACCGGCTCGCGACGTGCCAGCGGGTCTGGCCGTGCAGCATGCGCGACTGCGCGTGCGTCAGGTAGAGCCGCCGCCGGGCGCGCGTGAGCGCGACGTACATGAGCCGGCGCTCCTCCTCGGGCCCGTCCATCTCGTTCAGGCTGTTCTCGTGCGGGAACAGGCCCTCCTCGAGCCCGGTGACGAACACCGTGTGGAACTCGAGGCCCTTCGCCGAGTGCACGGTCATCAACTGCAGCGCCGGCCTGCCCTCCGCCTCCTGCGTCTCGCCCGCCTCGAGCGCGGCGTGCGCGAGGAACGCGGTCAGCGGATCGGTCGCGCCTTCGGACGGCCCGTCGGAGGGCACCGGCGCGTCGGCGTCCACGCGCTCCCCGATCATCGGCGCATCGCTCGCGATCTCCGCCTCGCGCACGAAGCCCTGCGCGGCGTTGACGAGTTCCTCGAGGTTCCCGATCCGGTCCTCGCCGTCCTTCTCGGCACGGTAGTGCGCGACGAGGCCCGATGCCTCGTTCACCTGCGCGACCGCCTCGAAGAGCGGCAGCGCGGCGGTCTCCGCGCGAAGCTTCTCGATGAGGCGCACGAACGCAGCGAGGCTCGTGCCGGCCCTGCCGCCGACGGCACCGCTCGCCGCGGCCTGCCACAGGCTCGTGCCGCGCCCGCGCGCCTCGTCCTGCAACTGCTCGAGCGTGCGCGCGCCGATGCCGCGCGGCGGGAAGTTGACCACGCGCAGGAACGCGCCGTCGTCCTCCGGCGAGGCGACGAGCCGCAGGTAGCCCAGCGCGTGCTTGACCTCGGCGCGCTCGAAGAAACGCATCCCGCCCCAGACGCGGTAGGGCAGTCCCGCGTTGAACAGCGCGTGCTCGAGGACGCGCGACTGCGCGTTCGACCGGTAGAGGAGCGCGATCTCGGAGAGCGGCACGCCCTCGTCGGCGATGCCCTTGACCGCGTCGACGACGAACGCGGCCTCGTCGAGGTCGGTCGGCGCGGCGAACGCGCGGATCGGCTCGCCCTTGCCCTCGCTCGTCCACAGCTCCTTGCCGAGCCGCGAGCGGTTGTGGCGGATCAGCGCGTTCGCCGCGTCGAGGATGTTGCCGTGCGAGCGGTAGTTCTGCTCGAGCTTCACCAGGCGGACCGGGCGGTCCGGCCGCCCGAAGTCGCGCTCGAAGTGCTGCATGTTCGCGGCGTTGGCGCCGCGGAACGCGTAGATCGACTGGTCGTCGTCGCCCACCGCGAACACCGCCGCCTCGGGGCCGGCGAGAAGGCGCAGCCAGCGGTACTGCAGCGCGTTGGTGTCCTGGAACTCGTCGACCAGCAGATTCGAGAAGCGGCGCTGGTAGTGCTCGCGGATCGCGTCGTGGCCGGCGAGGAGCTCGTAGCTCCGAAGCAGGAGTTCGGCGAAGTCGACGACGCCCTCGCGCCGGCACATCGCCTCGTAGAGCGCGTAGTGCTCGACCCGCGCACGCGCGAACGCGTCGCCGGCCTCGACCGCCTGCGGGCGCAGGCCCGCCTCCTTGGCGCTCGCGATGAACCAGGCGAGCTCGCGCGGCGGATAGCGCTCGTCGTCGAGCCCGTGCGCCTTGTACAGGCGCTTGATCAGCGCGAGCTGGTCCGCCGTGTCCATGATCTGGAAGAGCTGCGGCAGGTCGGCGTCGCGGTGGTGCGCACGGAGCATCCGGTTGCACAGGCCGTGGAAGGTGCCGATCCACATGCCGCGCACCGACACCGGCGTCAGCGCGGAGAGCCGCAGCAGCATCTCGCGGGCGGCCTTGTTGGTGAACGTCACGGCGAGGATCGACAGCGGCGAGGCCTGGCCGGTGGCGATGAGCCACGCGATGCGCGTGGTCAGCACGCGCGTCTTGCCGCTGCCGGCGCCCGCGAGCACCAGCGCGGAAGCGTGCGGCAGCGTGACCGCTTCGTGCTGGCGGGGGTTGAGGTCGGCGAGGAGCGGGCTGGGCATCGGGCCGGCCCGCCGGGCGGCGGCGGGAGGCGCCGCGCGCGGGGGGAACGCGACGGCGCGGCAGCCCGATTATAGGCGAGCGCGAAGGCTATAATCGCGCGTCCTTCGATCCGCCGATGGCCCGCGACCCCTCCCGACCGCCCGACGCACGCTCCGCCGCCATGCGCGGCTTCGTGCAGTGGATGCGCGCCGCCGCGCCCTACGTCTACGCGTTCCGCGGCAAGACCTTCGTGATCGCGTTCGGCGGCGAGGTCGTCGCCGACGAGTCGTTCCTCGGCATCGTCCACGACCTGAACCTGCTGCACAGCCTCGGCATCCGGCTCGTCGTCGTGCACGGCATGCGCCCGCAGATCGAGGCGATCCTCGCGCAGCAGCACCTGCCGTCGCGCTACCACAAGGGCCTGCGGGTCACCGACACCGAGACGATGGACTGCGTGCTGGAGGCCGCGGGGCAGGTGCGCAGCCGCATCGAGGCGATGCTCTCGCTCGGCATGGCGAACTCGCCGATGGCCGGTGCCTACAACCGCGTGTCGTCGGGCAACTACATCACGGCGAAGCCGATGGGCGTCGTCGACGGCGTCGACATGCAGCTCACCGGCGAGGTGCGCCGGATCGACACCGAGGCGGTCCAGCAGCGGCTCGACGACGGCGACATCGTGCTCATCTCCCCGCTCGGCTACTCGCCGACCGGCGAACTCTTCAACCTCGCGCTCGAGGAAGTCGCGATGCAGGTCTCGGTCCGGCTCAACGCGCAGAAGCTCGTGTTCCTGATCGACAACGACGGCGTGCGCAACGGCCGCAAGCGCCTGCTCACCGACCTCTCGACCCGCGACGCCGAGACGCTGCTCGCGAAGGACAGGAACCTTCCCGAGGACGTCCGGCACTACCTGCCCTGCGCGGTCCGCGCCTGCGACAACGGCGTGGCGCGCGCGCACTTCCTGTCGCGCCACATGGACGGTGCGCTGCTGCTCGAGTTCTTCACGCGCGACGGCGTGGGCACGATGATCTCGTCGGCGCCGCTCGCGCACCTGCGCAACGCCACGATCGACGACGTGCAGGGACTCCTGCAGATCATCGGACCGCTCGAGGAACAGGGCGTCCTGGTGCGCCGCTCGCGCGAGCGCCTCGAGGCCGAAATCGAGCGCTTCGTGGTCGCCGAGTACGACAACCAGATCATCGGCTGCGCCGCGCTCTACGCGTTTCCCGAGGAGCGCGTGGGCGAACTCGCCGCGCTGGCGGTGCACCCGGACTTCCGGCGTGAAGGCTACGGCGAGGCGCTGATGCAGGAGATCGAGACGCGCGCCCGCAAGCACCGCCTGACCGCGCTGTACGTGCTCACCACACGGACCGCGGGCTGGTTCCTCGAGCGCGGCTTTCGTCCGGTGGCGGTCTCCGACCTGCCGAAGGAGAAGCGCGCGCTCTACAACTACCAGCGCAACTCGCAGGTCTACCGCAAGGCCCTGTGAGGCCCATGCCGGCCCGCGGGCCGGCAGCGGGTAGAATCGGGGGCATCGCCGTTCGCGCCGCGCCCGTCGATCGGGCCGCGCGGGCCGCATTCACTTCGCGAGGATCCGCCATGGCCCGTACCGTCCACTGCGTGAAGCTCGGCCGCGACGCCGAGGGACTCGACTTCCCCCCGTATCCCGGCGAACTCGGGAAGCGGCTCTACGAGAGCGTGTCGAAGGAGGCGTGGCAGCAATGGCTGCGCCACCAGACGATGCTCGTCAACGAGAACCGCCTCTCGCTCGCCGATCCGCGCGCGCGCAAGTGGCTCGCCGAGCAGATGGAGAAGCACTTCTTCGGCGGCGGCGCCGAGATGCCCGCGGGTTACGTGCCCCCGGCGGCGTAGCGATCGCGCGACCGCCGCCGCGAGTTTCCCGCGAATCATCTCCGTGTCGCGCACGATGCCATGAGCACCCCGCCGATCAGCCGCTTCCCCGTTCCGGCACTCGCGCACCTGCCCGAGGACCTGCGCGCGCGGATCCTCGCCGTGCAGGAGAAGGCCGGTTTCGTGCCGAACGTGTTCCTCACGCTCGCGCACCGCCCCGACGAGTTCCGCGCGTTCTTCGCCTACCACGACGCGCTGATGGAGAAGGAAGGCGGGCTCAGCAAGGCCGAGCGCGAGATGATCGTCGTGGCGACGTCCGGCGCGAACGACTGCCTGTACTGCGTCGTCGCGCACGGCGCGATCCTGCGGATCCACGCGAAGAACCCGCGCGTCGCCGACCAGGTCGCGGTCAACCACCGCAAGGCGGAGATCACGCCGCGCCAGAAGGCGATGCTCGATTTCGCGCTCAAGGTCGCCGTCGACAGCGCCTCGCTCGACGATGCGGATTTCGAGGCGCTCCGCGCACAGGGCTTCGGCGACGAGGACATCTGGGACATCGGCGCGATCGCCGCGTTCTTCGGCATGTCGAACCGCCTCGCGAACCTGACGTCGATGCGGCCGAACGACGAGTTCTACCTGCTCGGGCGCCTGCCCCGCGACAAATCCAGGAGTTGAACCTCCGCGGGCCGGCATCGGCGCGACATGCGCCGCCGCCGGAATCGCCGCAGCGTACGCCCGCGCTCGCCCGACTCCTGTCCGCTCGCGGTCACGCCTTGCACCGCGCGACCACGAAGTCGACGAGCATCCGCGTCGACGCCTCGATGTCGAGGTGCTCGGTGTCGATCACGAGGTCGGCCGAGTCGGGCGGCTCGTAGGGACTGTCGATGCCGGTGAAGTCCTTGAGCGCGCCCGCGCGCGCCTTCCGGTAGAGCCCCTTCGGATCGCGCCGCTCGCACTCTTCGAGCGGCGAACGCACCCACACCTCGACGAACGGACGCGCGCCGGCGGCCGTGCGCGCGCGCGCGCGTTCGTCGCGGTAGGGCGAGATGAAGGCGGTGACGCAGACGATGCCCGCGTCGGCGAACAGCGCCGCGACCTCGCCGACCCGGCGCAGGTTCTCCTGCCGATCCTCCGGCTTGAACCCCAGGTCCGCGTTGAGTCCGGTGCGCACGTTGTCGCCGTCGAGCGTGTAGACCTGCCAGCCGAGGTCGAACAGCCGGCGCTCGAGCGCGATCGCCAGCGTCGACTTGCCGGCGCCCGACAGGCCGGTCAGCCAGACGACCGCTCCGTGGTGTCCCGCCCTCGCGCCGCGCTCGCCCGCGGAGATCTGGTGGCGCACCGGCACGACCGCTCCGCTCGCGGGACGGGTGCGCCGCTGGTCCGGATAACCCGACGCGTCGATCACGCCGACGCCCACGATCTCATCCGCGTCTGCGAGCAGGAAACGCCCGGTCGCAGGCAGCGTCTTCGCGTCGTCGACGGCGATGGCGGTCTCGCAGCGGACCGTGATGCGCGCGATGTCGCCCTCGCGGAGCGCCGCCGCCGGACGATGCGCGCCCGACGCGTCGAGCGCATGGTGGATCGAGAGGACATGCGCACGCACGTCGCGCGCGCCGGCCTGCACGACGAGCGGGCTTCCGTTCGCGAGGTCGCCGGGGCCGAGCCAGCGGACTTCCGCGTCGAACACCGCCGTGAGCTTGGGCGGCGCTTCGGGCGAACACAGGAGATCGCCGCGCTCGACCGGCACGCCCGCCGCGAGCGCGACGCTGGCCTGCTCGCCGATCGTGGCGCTCGCACGCGCAGCTTCGCTGCCGGCGAAGGTCTCGACCTGCGTGGAGCGATTGCCCGGCAGGATCAGCACCTCCTGCCCCGCGGCGATCGTCCCCGAGGCGACGCGTCCGACGGCGATGCGGCGCTCCCCGCTCGCGAGGACGTCCTCGACCGGAAAGCGCAGCGGCCCGCCGGCGCGCGGAACGAAGGCCGGGAGCGTGTCGAGCGCGTCGACGAGCGTCGGACCGGTCCACCACGCGGCATCGGCGCGAGCACCCACGTTCGCCCCGGTCGCCGCGCAGACCGGCACGATCGCGCAGGCGCGCAACGCGAGCGGCGCGAGCGCGGCGACGAGCGCCCGGCTCGCCGCGGTGTAGTCGTCCTCGCGCCACTTCGCCGTGTCCAACCGGTTCACCGCGACGACGGCGTCGCGCAGGCCCAGGAGCTTCAACGCCGCGAGGGTCGAGGCGACCCACGCCGCGCACGGATCGAGCACGTCGACCACGACGAGCGCCGTCGGCGACTCGACGCCGCCGCGCACGAGTTCGCGCAGCAGTTCGCCCTCGCCCGCCGCGTCGACGACGAGCCACCGGCGCGACGCCGTATGCAACTGCGACGCCGCCGTCGCCCTGCGCCCCGCCAGCGCGTCGCCGGGCTGGTCGTGGAGCGCGCGAACCAGCGCGGTCCGGCCCCGCCCGGGCATGCCGACGACGCAGAGCAACGGCAGCACGGTCATCGGGTCACGGGTCATCGCAGTCATCGTGGGAACGGGGCGCGAAGGCGGGCGTCACGTTCCGCCGCGGCGGAACGGGACCGCATCTTACCTCGCGATTCCGCGGGTTGACGTCGAGCGCCCCGGATGGCGGAAGACGCAAGGCGACCGCGGCGCCTGCCGGCGTCAGGCCTCGTGGACGATGGCTCCATCGACCAGCGTGAACCGCACGACCCCGGGGAGTTCGTGCCCGAGGAACGGCGTGTTCTTGCCCTGACTCGCGAGCGCCTTGCGCTCGACGCGCCAGTACGCCGTCGGGTCGAACACGCACAGGTCCGCGACCGCGCCCGCCGCGATGCGGCCCGCCGCGACGCCGAGGATCGCCGCGGGCGCGCAGGTGACGCGCGCGAGCGCCTCCGGCAACGCGACATGCTCCTCCTCCGCCCACTTGAGCGTCAGCGACAGCAGCAGTTCGAGGCCGGTCGCGCCGGGCTCCGCCTCGCCGAACGGCACCTGCTTCGCATCGTCGTCGACCGGCGCGTGGTCGGAGGACACCACGTCGATCGTGCCGTCGGCGAGTCCCGCGCGCAGCGCCGCGCGGTCGCGCGTGCCGCGGAGCGGCGGATCGAAGCGCGCCTGCGCGTCGAACCATCCGATGTCCATGTCGCACAGGTGCAGGTGGTGCGCCGCGACCTCGGCGGTGAGCGCGAGTCCGGCGCGCTTCGCGTCGCGCACCATCGCCACGCCCTCGGCCGTCGACAGCCGCTGCAGGTGCACGTGCACGCCGGTCTCGCGCGCGAGCGCGAGGATCGTGGCGAGCGCGACGGTCTCGGCGCAGGACGGCACCGCGGGCAGTCCGAGGCGCGTCGACAGTTCGCCCTCGTGCGCGACGCCACCGCGCGCGAGGCTCGCCTCCTGCGGCCGCAGCCACACGCGATGGCGGAAGGTCGCCGCGTACTGCATCGCGCGGAGCATCACCAGCGCGTCGGGCAGCGGGGCGTCGCCCTGCGAGTACGCGACGCAGCCGGCGTCGGCGAGTTCGCCCATCTCGGTCAGCGCCGCCCCCGCGAGCCCCGCGGTGAGCGCGCCCACCGGATGCACGTGCGCGCGACTGGCGTGTCGCGCGCGCCGCGTCAGCATCTCGACCAGCCCCGGTTCGTCGAGCGGAGGATCGGTGTCGGGCGGGCAAGCGAGGCGCGTGACGCCGCCGGCGACCGCCGCGCGCAGTTCGGAATCGAGCGTCGCCTTGTGTTCCTGACCCGGCTCGCGCAGCCGCGCGTTGAGGTCGATCAAGCCCGGCGCGACGACGAGGCCCGACGCCTCGATCGTCCGGTCCGCGTGGAAACCCGCGGGCGCGGCGCCGACCGCGGCGACGAGGCCGTCGTCGAGATACACCGGCGCGACCCGGTCGGTGCGCATCACCGGATCGATCACGCGGCCGTGGAGGATCGCGATCCGCATTCGCTCAGCCTCCCGCGACCATGCTCATCACCGCCATCCGCACCGCGATGCCGAAGGTGACCTGCGGCAGGATCACGCTGCGCGCGCCGTCGGCGACCGGCGAATCGATCTCGATCCCGCGGTTCATCGGCCCGGGGTGCATCACGATCGCATCCGGCTTCGCGAGCGCGAGCTTGTCGTCGGTGAGTCCGTAGTGCTTGAAATACTCGCCCGACGAGGGCAGCAGCGCGCCCTTCATCCGCTCGTTCTGCAGCCGCAGCATCACCACGACGTCGCAGTCGGCGAGCCCGGCGCGCATGTCGTGGAACACGCGCACGCCCATGCCCTCGACCCGCGCGGGCAGGAGCGTCCGCGGGCCGATCACGCGCACCTCCGGCGTGCCGAGCGTCGTCAGGCCGTGGATGAGGCTCCGCGCGACGCGCGAGTGCAGGACGTCGCCGACGATCGCGACCGTCAGCGCGCGGAAGTCGCGCTTGTAGTGGCGGATCGTGTAGAGGTCGAGGAGTCCCTGCGTAGGATGCGCGTGCCGGCCGTCGCCGGCGTTGACGACGTGCACGTGGTGCTTCCCGGTCGAGAGCAGGTGGCTCGCGATGAGATGCGGCGCGCCCGACTGCGCGTGGCGGACGACGAACATGTCGGCGTTCATCGCGACCAGGTTGTCGATCGTGTCGAGCAGCGTCTCGCCCTTCGACGTCGACGACGCGCCGATGTTGAGGTTGATCACGTCGGCCGACAGCCGCTTGGCCGCGATCTCGAACGTGGTGCGGGTGCGCGTCGAGTTCTCGAAGAACAGGTTGAAGACCGCCTTGCCGCGCATCAGCGGCACCTTCTTCACCTCGCGCTCGCCGATGGAGGCGAACGGTTCGGCCGCGTCGAGGATCGACTGGATCGTCGCCGCCGGCAGCCCTTCGAGCGTCAGCAGGTGGACGAGCCTGCCGTCCGCTCCGAGTTGGGGATTGCGGCCCATCGTCACGGACGCGGCCTCATCGGCCGGCCAACGGCTCGACGCCGAGCGCGAGCCGGCCGTCGTCGCCGCGCGTGAGTTCGATCGACAGCGAACTCGCGCAGGCCACGCGCGCGCCGACGTAGGCGGGTTCGATCGGGAGCTCGCGCCCGCCGCGGTCGACGAGGACCGCGAGTTCGATCGACGCGGGCCGACCGTAGTCGAACAGCTCGTTGATCGCCGCGCGGGTCGAGCGCCCGGTGTAGAGCACATCGTCGATCAGCACGATCGACGCCCCCGCGACGTCGAACGGCAGCTCGCTGCGGCGCACGCCGGCCTTCAACCCCTTCGACGCGTAGTCGTCGCGGTAGTACGACACGTCGATGAACCCGACCGGATGCTCGCCCGGCACGAGCCGCGCGAGCCGCTCGGCGAGCCAGGCGCCGCCGGAATAGATGCCGACGAACGCCGCGTCGTGCGCGACACCGGCGCGCATGCTCGCCGCGAGCGCTTCGAGCGCGGCTTCCGCGTCGGGGAGGTGCACGCCGGGCGGATCAGCGGTCATCGAGCCACCCCTGCAGGATCGCCTGCGCGGCGACGCGGTCGCGCACCGCGCGCGCGCGCGGGCCGGACACGCCCGCCTCGTCCAGCAGCGCGGACGCCGCGAGCGTCGTGTGCCGCTCGTCCGCGTAGTCGATCGGAAGCCCGGTGCGTCCGGCGAGCCTGCGGCCGAAGCGGCGCGCCTGCTCGGTCATCGCGTGCGGTGTGCCGTCGGCGTGGACCGGCAGACCCACGACCAGGCGCGACGGTCGCCACTCCGCGATGAGCGCGGCGATCGCCGCGAAGCGCTCGGCGTCGCGTTCGCGCTCGATCGTCGCGAGCGGGTGCGCGAGGCGAGTCGCGAGGTCGCCCACCGCCACGCCGATGCGGCGGGTACCGAAATCGAATGCGAGCACGGTGCCGTCGGCGAGCGCCGCGGCGCCCGACGCGAGGTCAGGCGTGCCCGGCGCCATCGGAGAGGCGCGAGAAGTCGATGCCGAGCTTCGACATCGCGGCGGGCAGGCGCCGATCCGCCGGCACGCCGAACAGCACGTCGGCGTCGGCGTCGACGGTGAGCCACGCGTTCTGCGCGAGCTCCTGCTCGAGCTGGCCCGCCGACCATCCGGCGTAGCCCAGCGACACGAGGACGTCGCGCGGGCCTTCGCCTCGCGCGAGCGCCTCGAGGACGTCCTTCGAGGTCGTGAGGCCGAGATCGTCGGACACCGCGAGCGTCGACTGCCAGTTGCCGAGGGGACGGTGCAGCACGAAACCGCGGTCCATCTGCACCGGGCCGCCGTAGAGCACCGGCGAGCGCGACAGCGGCGTGTCGGGCAGCTCGACCTCGATCTGCTCGAACAGCGAGGAGAGCGTCATCTCGATCGGACGGTTGACGACGATGCCGAGCGCGCCGTCCTCGTTGTGCTCGCAGACGAACGTCAGGGTATGGGCGAAATGCGGATCGGCCATGGCGGGCATGGCGATCAGGAAGTGGTGGGTCAGGTTCATCGCGGTCGTACCCACGGTGACGCATTGTAATCGCCCCGACTCCGCCGGACAATGCGACGTCCGGCCGAGGGTACTGCCGACGGCTGGATCGTCGATTTCCGACGATGGCGCCCCGCCTTCCCGCGGAACGAGCATCCGGGCCTCCCGGTCGAGGCAAGACGAAGGATCAACACTGATACGCGCGCGCACGCCGGTCATCGCGATCCTCGCGTCGTGGCTCGCCGCATGGCCGCCGGCGGACGCCGCCGATGCGCTCGTGCAACTCGACCCGTTCGCGCAGGCGACGGGCGGCCATCCGCATTGCCCCGCGCCCGCACCGCCGCTGATGACGCGCGAGCAGGTGGAGCGCTCGGCGCACGCGCGCGCCGAGCGTGGCACCCGTTGCGCGATGGAAGGCGCCTGCGAGCCGGGCGGCGCGTACCGGCGCGACCCGGAGATCAACGAGGCGGCGCGCGCGGCGATCGCCGCCGACCCGCGCTTCGCCTCCGCCTCGGTGTGGCTCACCACCTCGCGCGGCCGGGTAACGCTGCAGGGCTGCGTGCGCGACGCCGCGCAGCGCTTCGCGCTCGAGGAATTCGTGCGCGGGCTGCCGCGCGTCGTGCGCGTCTTCAACGAGACGCGCAGCGTTCCGGTTCGTGTTCCGCCACCGCGGCGGCCGGTGCCCTGATCGCCCGCGCGCCGCCGCATCGGGCGTTGCCCGCGGAGCGGACGGCGCTAGCGCGAGCGGCCGTCGAACTTCGTAACCGGGATCGCGTCGAGGTCGATGCCCTCGAGGCAGCGGATATTGACGGCGGCCGTCGGCGTGTCGTCGCGGCCGGGCGCCTCGCCGTAGACGTGGATGCCGCACACCGGGCAGAACCGGTGCGCGATGACGTGCTTGTGGAACCTGTAGGTGCTCGCGTTCTCGTCGGGCGTCGACAAGGTCAGCGACGCGCGCGGCACGAACCACATCAGGATTCCCTTGCGGCGGCAGATCGAGCAGTTGCACTCGACCGCCCCGTCGAGCGTTCCTTCGACGCGGAACGCGACGCGCCCGCAGTGGCAGCTTCCTTCGTAGGTCATGCGTATGCTCCGTTGCGTTGCGCCGACGCTCGCGCGGCGATCGAGCAGCCACGGGAGCGATTCCCGCGCTCCGCACCCGTGGCCCGCCCCGAAGTCGTCAGGCGTTGCGCAGGGCGAATCGCGCGAGCCCCTCGAGGCACGCGGTCCAGCCTTCGCGGTGCTCGCCGACCGCGACCTCGGTCGGCAGCTTCTCGTGCGTGACGACGACCTCGGTACCACCGGTCCGCGCGAGGAAGTCTACCGTAACGAGCGAACCGTGGTCGCCCGCGTAGGGCGAGTTCCAGGTGAACACGAGGCGATGGGGGCGCTCGATCGTCGCGAAGACGCCGCGATGCGGCACCGACTGCCCCGGCATGTGCATGACGATCTCGAACGCGCCACCGACGCGCGCGTCGAGCGTGACATCGCTTGGCCGCGACGGGTCCGCGCGCATCCACGCGGAGAGCGCCTTCGGGTCGAGCCACGCGTCGAACAGGTCCTGCGCGCGCGCCGCGATCGTGCGGCGGACGACCAGCTTGTCTGCGACTGCGGTAGAACTCATCGTGTTCTCCTTCGTGGCGGGCGTTTCGCGCCCCGGGTGACGTAGGTGTCGAGCGCTTCGAGCCGCGCTTCCCAGAACGCGCGGTAGTGCTCGATCCAGGCAGCGGCCTCGGCGAGCGGAGCGGCGTCGAGCGACAGCAGGTGCTCGCGCCCGCGCACGGTGCGCCGGACGAGCCCCGCCCGCTCCAGCGCGCGGATGTGCTTCGAGGTCGAGTTGAGCGAAATCGGGAACGCCGCCGCGAGGTCGGTCACGCGCGCGTCGCACCGGGCGAGCCGCGCGAGGATCGCGCGGCGCGTCGGGTCGGCGAGTGCACCCAGAGTTGCGTCGAGGCGGCTCGATTGATATTCACCCATGTGGGTGAATATATTTCGATGCGAAGGCCTTGTCAAGCGGTGCGAACGGGAACGGGGTTCCGACGGCGAGGAGGTCGGGCAGGAGCACAGCTCAACCCGTAGGTCGGCCTTCAGGCCGACGCTGTTCCGTCGCATCGGCACACATCCCGTCGGGCTGAAGCCCGACCCACCAGGCGTCGCGCTTGTCGGGCTGAAGCCCGACCCACAACTCATCCCGTAGGTCGGCCTTCAGGCCGACGCTTCGTTGCCCGAGGGGTCAGATCCTCACGGCGATCCAGTCCGGGGTTGCGGCACGAATCCACCCCCGCATCACGCGGGCCGCAGCGAGCGCTCCGGCCTGCCGCGATCAATCCTCCTCGTGTTTCCGGTGCTTCGCGTACTCGGCGGCGAGCTGCTGCTGGACGTTGGGCGGCGCCTGCTCGTAGCGCGCGAGCGCCATCGTGTAGCTGCCATGGCCGCCGGTGAACGCCTTGAGACGCGACCCGTAGCCGTCGAGTTCGGCGAGCGGCGCGGTGCCGATCACCGCGAGCGCGCCCGCGGCGAGCGACTGCGTGCCGGTCACCTGCCCCCGCCGCGACGAGAGGTCGCCCGCGATGTCGCCCATCTTCTCGGCCGGGCAGTGCACCTCGAGGTTCACGATCGGCTCGAGCACGATCGGCCGCGCCTTCGAGATCGCGTCGAGGAACGCCTTCTTGCCCGCCGACACGAACGCGACCTCCTTGCTGTCGACCGCATGGCTCTTGCCGTCGTAGACGATCACGCGCACGTCCTGCAGCGGAAAGCCCGCCACGGGGCCGGCGGTGAGCACCTGCTCGACGCCCTTCTGCACCGCCGGGATGAACTGCGTCGGAATCGTGCCGCCCTTCACCTCGTCGACGAACTCGAAGCCCGAGCCGCGGGCGAGCGGCTCGATGCGCAGGTACACCTCGCCGAACTGGCCCGCGCCGCCGGTCTGCTTCTTGTGCCGGTGGTGGCCTTCCGCCTTGCCGGTGACCGTCTCGCGGTAGGGAATGCGCGGCGGGCGCGTCTCGACCTCGAGCTTGAACTGGCTCGCCATCCGGTCGAGCGTCGAGCGCAGGTGCAACTCGCCCAGGCCGCGCAGCACCGTCTCGTTCAGCGTCGTGTCGTGCTCGACCGCGAGCGTCGGGTCCTCGGCGCACATCTTGTGCAGCACGTCGGAGAGCCGCTGCTCGTCGCCGCGGCGCTTCGGCGCGATCGCGACGCCGTGCATCGGCTTCGGAAACGCGAGCGGCGCCATGTGGATGCGGTCCTCGTCGTGCGAGTCGTGCAGCACGCAGTCGAAGGTGATCTCGTCGACCTTCGCGATGGCCGCGATGTCGCCCGGCACCGCTCGGTCGACCTCGACGTGCTTGCCCCCCTGCAGCATCAGCAGGTGGCCGACCTTGAACGCCTTCTTGCTCTCGCCGACGTAGAGCTGCGTGTCCTTCGTCATCGTCCCCTGGTGGACGCGGAACACGCCGAGCTTGCCGACGAACGGATCGACGACGACCTTGAACACGTGCGCGAGCACGTGCTTCGTCGGATCGGGTTCGGAGCGGAACTCGACGGCCGCGGCGCCCTCGCCCTTGGTGAACATCGGCGGATTGCCCTCCGACGGATTCGGCCCGAGCTTCACCAGCACGTCCAGCAGTTCGGCGACGCCCGCGCCGGTGCGCGCCGACACGAAGCACACCGGCACGAGGTGGCCCTCGCGCAGCGCCTTCTCGAACGGCGCGTGCAGTTGCTCCGCCTCGATCGACTCGCCCTGCTCGAGGTACTTCGCCATCAGGTCCTCGTCGACCTCGATCACCTGGTCGACCAGCGCCTGGTGCGCCTCGGCGACCGAGGAGAAATCGGCCTCGCCGGAAGGGTTGAAGAAGCAGTCGACCACGCGCTTGCCGCCGTCGGCCGGAAGGTTGATCGGCAGGCACTCGCTGCCGTACGCGGCGCGGATCGACGCGAGCACCGCGGGGAGGTCGACGTTCTCCGCGTCGATCCGGTTGACGATCACGATCCGGCACAGGTGCCGCTCGGCCGCCCACTGCATCATGCGCGAGGTGATCATCTCGAGGCCGGTCGACGCATTGACGACCACCGCGGCGGTCTCGACCGCGTCGAGCGCGCCGATCGCCTGACCGATGAAGTCGGGGAATCCGGGCGTGTCGATCAGGTGAACGCGCGCCTCGGGCGTGTCGAGGTGGAGCATCGACGCGCGCAGCGAATGCAGGTACTGCTTTTCGAGCGGGTCGAAGTCGGACACGGTCGTGCCCTTCTCGACGCTGCCGGCCTGCTGAATGGCTCCGGCCTTGACGAGCAGCGCCTCGGCGAGCGTCGTCTTGCCGCAGCCGCCGTGGCCCACGAGAGCCACGGTGCGAATGCTGGGGGTGGCGTAGTCCGCCATGGTCTCCTCCGTTGCCTGGGATGGGGGTTCGCGGTGATGCCGGTACTCGGGGACGCAGGAGCCCGCGCGGGCTCGGGATGCCCGCCCAAGGGCTTCCGGGGCGTCGGGTCGCGTCCATGGTAGCGCGCATCGCGCCGCGCGTCGTGCGGCGGTGCACAGCCGCCCGGCGGACCCGGAGACCGCGGCGAGGTTCCCTTTCGGCCGACGCCGGGGCACCATGAGGGTCAGCCCCGTTCCGAGGAATCGACGTGCCTCTTCGAGACTCTCCCGGTTTCCCGTCACGCCCGCCGGTCGCGCGCCTGGCGGCGGCGCTGGCGGTTTGCGCCTGCGCGTGCTGGCCGCTCGTCGCCCGGTCGCAGGCCATCGTCCCCTCCACGCTCGTGCAGGTCGTGCCCGGCGCGAACGCCGTCGCGCTGGAAGGCACCCTCAAGGGGCCGAATCTCGGCGCACGCGACTACGTCGTGCGGCTGGAGGGCGGCCGCACGATGCGCGTGGCGCTGGAGACGAAGTCGCCCGACACCGGGTTCGCCGTCCTCGACCCGTACGGCGGCACGATCCATCGAAACCAGGCGAACCGGGGCAACTCGTGGAGCGGACGACTGCCCGAGCCCGGCGAGTACCGGGTGCGCGTGACCCTCTCCGACGAGGCCGCGCAAAGGGCCGCAGGCGCGGCCTACACGCTGCGCATTTCGGTTGAGCGTTGACCGTCGGACGTCGGACGTCGAACGTCGAACGTCGAACCTGCCTACACGAGTTCGAGCATTTCGCGCAGGCTCTTGAGGAGGTCCTCTTCCTGGTAGGGCTTGCCGAGGTAGAGGTCGACGCCGAGTTCGCGCGCGAGATTGCGGTGCTTCTCGGCGGTGCGCGACGTGATCATGATGATCGGCACGTGCTGGTGCTTCGCGTCGGCCTTGATCGTCCGGGTGAACTCGAAGCCGTCCATGCGCGGCATCTCGATGTCGAGCAGGATGACGTCGGGCGTCTGCTCGCCGAGCACCTGGAGGGCGTCGATCCCGTCCTTCGCCGTCACGACGTCGAAACCCTCGCGCTGCAGCAGGCGGCTCGTGATCTTGCGCACGGTGAGCGAGTCGTCGACGATCATGACGAGCGGACGGCTCGGCGCCACGGGCGCGACCGAGCGCACGACACGCGTTTCGGCGTTCGGTTCGAAGCGCTCGACGTCGGCCCGCTGGGCGAGCGCGACCGGGTTGATGATCAGCACGATCTCGCCGTTGCCGAGCACGGTCGCGCCCGCGATGCCCGACACGCGGGCGAGCTGCGGACCGATGTTCTTGACGACGACTTCCTGGTTTCCCGCCATCTCGTCGACGTGGATGGCGGCGCGCGTCTGGCCCGAGCGCAGGAGCAGCACCGGGTTGTGCCGCGCGGACTCGGGATTGTGCGCGGCGTCGCCGAGAAGCCGCGGCAGATAGTGGAAGGGGTACCGGCGGCCCTGCCACTCGATCTCGCGCGCGATGTAGAGTTGCAGCAGCGCCTCGGGCTTGACCTGCTGCACCTGCTCGACCATCGGCGAGGGCAGGGCCCAGAGCCGGCCACCCGCGCGCACGAGCACCGTCTGCGCGACCGCCAGCGTGAGCGGCAGGTAGAGCGTGAAGGTCGTGCCGCGGCCCGGGCGCGTCGCGACCTCGACGCGACCGCCGAGCGCGGCGATGTCCGCGCGGACGACGTCCATGCCGACGCCGCGGCCCGAGATCTGCGTCACCTTCGAGGTCGTCGTGAAGCCCGGACGGAAGATGCACTCGACGAGCTGCGCTTCGGTCGGCTGCGCGTCGGGCGCGACCATGCCGACCTCGACCGCCCGCTGGCGCACGCGCTCGAGGTCGATGCCCCGTCCGTCGTCGTCCAGTTCGATCATCACTTCGTTGCCGGCCTGGCGCACCGTCAGCGTGATCTCGCCGGTCTCGCGCTTGCCTGCGGCGACGCGCACGTCGCGCGGCTCGAGGCCGTGGTCGAGCGCATTGCGCAGCAGGTGCTCCAGCGGGCCGACGAGCTTCTCCAGCACCGAGCGGTCGAGCTCGGTCTGCGCTCCGACGATCTCGAGGTTCGCGCGCTTGTCGAGTTCGCGGGCCGTCGCGCGCAGGATCCGGTAGAGGCGCTCGGACAGGCTGCCGAACGGGACGGTGCGGATCGAGAACAGGCGCTGCTGCACGTCGCGCGACAGGCGCGCCTGGGCGAGCAGCGCGGCGTCCGCGTCGTCGAGGTTCTTCAACAGCGACTGCTGCACGGTCGACACGTCGTTGACGCCCTCGGCGAGCGAGCGGGTCAGCTCCTGGAACCGGGTGTAGCGGTCGAACTCGAGCGGGTCGAAGCCCTCCTGCACCGACTGCACCGCGCTCATGCGCGATTGGATCTGCGACTCGGCCTGGATCTCGATCTCGCGCACCTGGCCGCGCAGCCGGATCACGCTGCCGGTCAGCTCGAGCAGGTTCGACTTGAGCGCACGGAGCTCGCCTTCGACGCGCGCGCGGGCGATCGCGACCTCGCCCGCCTCGTTCGCGAGGCGATCGATCAGGTCGGCGCGCACGCGCAGCATCGCGCGCGCCGCGCTCTCCGTATCCGGCGTGTCGTGCGCGACCGCCGTCGTCGGCGCGGGTGTCGCGGGCGACGCCGGAGCGGTCGCCGCGGCGGGCACGAACGGCAATTCGGGCGCCACGATCGCGGCAGCCTCGATCGCCGGCGGTTCCACGACTTCGGCCGCCGACAGAGGCGCCGCGGACGAAGTCTCGGGTGCGGGCGGAATCTCGTCTTCGACCGGCGCGGGCGCGGCGGCCGCCTTCGCCTGCGCGACCCACGGGAGCTCGAGGTTCCGGCGTCCGACGCGCAGGCCGTCGAGCAGGAACGCGATGTCGTCCAGGTCGGCGTCGAGCGCCTCGAAGAGGGCGGGCGCGCCGGCGGGCGGCTCCTCGTGCGGCCCGAGCCGCGCTTCCATCCGGTGCGCGAGTTCTCCCAGCCGCATCGCGCCGGCCATGCGCGCGCTCCCCTTGAACGTGTGCAGCACGCGCCGCAGTTCGGCGGGGGCGGCGCGATCCGACGGGGCGCGCCGCCAGGCGCGCACCTGTTCGCCGGCCTGCGGGAACAGGACGTCGGCCTCCTCGATGAAGATCGGGAGCACGGTGTCGTCGACCACGTCGCGTACGCCTTCGAGCGGATCGACGTACGCCGCGGGAACCACGACGTCGGGCAGGGGCACGACCGCGACGGCCGCGGGCGGCTGCACAGGCGCGAACGGCACGACTTCGGCGAGCACGGTCTCGGTCGGCGCCGGACCGTCCGTGTCGTCCGCCGCGTCTTCCGCCCGCTCGGCGAGCGATTCGATGTCTTCGGGTTCCGCGCTCGCGAGTTCGCGCCGAAGCGCGTCGAGTTCGGCGTCGGCGAGCGCGCACTCCTCGCCGTCGAACCGGTCGAATCCCTCGCCTGCCTTCACGCGCGAGGCGAGCGCGCGGAGCGCGGCGACGCCGCGCGCGATCGCCGGCTGGGCTGCGCTCGGCAGCGGGGGGCCGGTCTGCTCGAGCGCCGCCAGCGACAGCTCGAGCGTCTTCGCGAGCCCCGCGATCAGCGGGAATCCACTGGTGCGATGGATGCCGCACAGCGTGTGCGCCGCCCGGATCATCGCGGACGAGGGCACCGCACCCGGGTCGAACTGCAGGAGCGACAGCTCGTGGTCGAGCCGCGCCAGGTGCTCCTCGGATTCGTCGACGAGGATCCGGTGGAGCGGCGCGGCGATGCGCACGCCGCCGACGTCGATCTCCTCGACCAACGGTTCGGCCGGCGGTTCGACGGCCGGCGCAGCGTGCGCCTCGTCCTCGACAGGTGAGGCGTGCGCCTCGTCCTCGACAGGCGCGACGTGCGTCTCGTCCTCGACAGGCGGGGCGTGCGTCTCGTCCTCGAAGGGAACAGCGTGCGTATTGTCGGCGACGAGTTTCAGCACCGGCGGTCCGGGCGCGCGATCCGGCGCCTGCGAGTCGTCGCCGTCGATCACGTCGATCCGGACCGGCGTCGCGGCCACTCCCAGCTCCGGCAGCTCGATCAGGTCGGCTTCGGGCGGGGAGTCGGCCGCGGCTTCAAGAGGGGGCGGGGGCTCCTCGAACGAGGGCACCGCGATGTCGATCACTTCGGCGACGGGCGGTGCGGGGGCGGCAGCCCCGCCCGACGGGAATCCCGCCTCGACCGCGGCGATCGCGGCCCGCAGCGCCGACGGATCGGCGGACACGCGGCCCTTCGACGAGAGCTCGCCCACCCAGACACGGAACGACGCCTGCGCGACGCGGATCAGCTCCCGCACCGGCAGGGTGACCGCTCGCTCCTCGTCGAGCAGGCGGTTGTGGACCCGTTCGACCTCCCACGCGAGTTCGCCGAGATCCTCGAGGCCCACCATGCGACCGGAGCCCTTCAGCGTGTGGAAGCCGCGACGCGCGGTCCGCAGGGCCTCGCGGTCGCCGGGGTTCTCGTCGAGCGCGCGCAACTGGTCGCCGATCGAATCGAGCACCTCCGTAGCTTCGGTCAGGTAGATGTCGAGGAGTTCGGCGTCGAGCCCCTTGGCGTCGGTGTCGAGCAGTCGCCGCGTTTCCTCCGAGATCTCCGGTGCCGGAGCGGCGCCGGTGTCCGCGATCGCCGCGGCGGTTTCCGCCAGTGCCGCGACCGAGCCGCCCTCGAGTTCGCGGAGTGCGTCGCCGGCCTGCGCGACCAGTTCGCGGTCGCCGATGAGCTCCGCGTCGTCGCGCAGCCCCGCGAGCTTCACCCGCAACGCCTCGCGTGTCGCCGGGTCGGACGGCGCGCGCCGCGCTTCCTCGACCAGCGCCGGGAGCATCCCGCGCAGCCGCGCCACCGCCACCTCGACCGATTCGCCGTCCTCGACCTTCGGCGCGCTCGCCTGGCCGAGCCGCTTCGCGATCAGCGGGGCGATCAGTCGATCCCGGTCGGGCCGCTGCTGCTCGACCGCCTCGACGTAGAACCCGAGGCCGGAGAGCGCCTCGGCGAGACTTTCGAGATCCTCGTTGCCGACCGGTGTCTCGGGATTCGCGTAGTGCTCGATCTGCTGCTGGCACGAGGCGAGGAGCCGTTCGGCCTCGTCGAGCCCGAGGATCGTGAGCGCGCCGCGGACCTGCTGGCAGTCCTTGGTGAGCAATGCGAGATCCGCGCGCTTGCCGTTGTCGCGGAAGAACGCATCGAGCACCTGCTCCATGTGCCTCAGGTTGGCCTGGATCTCGCGGCCGACCTGCGCGACCAGGACGCGTTCCTGCGCGCGCTTGCTCATCTCGTCGAGCGCGGGGGCGGCCACCGCGTGTCCGGTGCGTCCGGAGCGCGCCGTGTCGAGCCGCGCGACCATCGCGTCGACCTGCTTCGGGAAATCGGGCGCGAGCGTCGAGTAGTTCTCGAACGCGCTCTCGGCGAGGAGCAGCGCGGTCGCGTACTCCATCGCGAGCATCTCGGACACGCCTGCGGTCGGCATCCGGTCGAGCCGCTCGACGAGCGTCGAGGTGAGGCGCATCAGCGCGCCGTGCTTCACCTCGGCGGCCTTGGTGTGCACCGAGGCGAGCGTCGCCTTGAGCTTGGGCAGGTTCTCCGCGCGGCCGGAGGCGAACTTGAGCCAGGCGTCCTTGGCCGTGGCGAGTTGCTCGCGCGCCTCGCGCAGGATCGGCTGGATGCGAACGAGGTCGGCGTTGAGCGCTTCCGCCGTCGGAATCAGCCCCGAGAGCCTGAACGCGCGCTGCACGGCCTGGACCTGCGGACCCACCGGCGCGCTGATCGCGACGTAGTAGAGCACCTCGCGCCGCAGGCGATCGGCCGCCTTCGCGCTGCCCTCGACGACGCGGCGGATCTGCAGGTCGACCCGCGCCGCGAGCTGCTTCACGCCGAAACCGGGCTCGATCCCCTTGCCGGTGATCGACTCGAACAGGGCGCCGACGGTCCACCAGAACGTCCGCAGACTTCCATGCGTCGTCGCGTCCTCGATGGCGACGACCGCTTCGCGCATCGTCGTCGCGCCCGCCGCGTCTCCGCGCAGCCACGAGAGAAGGCCGCGCTGGTAGGCGCGCCGCTGCTTGACGAGGTAGGACGGCAACCGGTTCGCGGGAATCGTTTCGCGCGGCGGGATCTTCGGCGCGCGCGGCGCGAGATCCGGATAGAAGAGCTCGGTCGGCGACGCCGCCTTGATCCCGCGGGCGAGCTGCATCGCTTCGTACTCGGGATAAAGCTTGAGGGGAACCGGCGCGACGCCCTTGACGAGCTCGTCGAGGAAGATGCGAAGCTTGCGGCAGGCGCGATCGACCACGTCGACCGCCGCCGGCTGCCGGTCGCGCGGCATCGACTCGAGTTCGGCGAGCTGGCGTTCCAGTTCGTCGGTGTAGGCGACGACCGCGTCGAGCCCGACCATCTGGATCGCGCCGGCCGCCTGGTGGACCTGCGTGCGCGCCTGGCGGAGCGCGGACGCGTCGTCGGGATGCGCGCGGTAGGTCGAAAGCGCGTCGAGCCCCCGCGCGATCGCCTGGTCGATCTCGCCTTGCACCCAGGACAGCGGTCCCAGGTCGTAGTCGGGAGCGGATTCCGTCATCAGAAGACAGAAGTCAGAAGACAGAAGTCAGAAAGGCGCACATCCCACCTTCATCAGCATGAAGCGCGCCAGACGCAACCAACGGTCGCCCTCTCCTCCTCCTTTGTCCGTTGCCCCTTGCCGTTGCCCGGAAGGTCGAACCCGGCACTCGTTACACCTTGAATCCCGCGACCGACGACCGGAGTTCGGCGGCGAGCTTCGTCAACTGTCCGATCGACACGTTCGTCTGCTTGGTGCCCTCGGTCGTCTCCTCGGAGATCTTGAGGATGCCCTGCATGCCCCGCGTCACGTCCGACACCGACGTCGACTGCATCTGCGTCTGCGCGGAGATCCGGCCGATCAGGTCGGCGAGTTCGCGCGACACGCGCTGGATCTCGGCGAGCGCCTGGCCGGCGGCGTCGGAGAGCTTCGTACCCTCGACCACGCCGACCGTCGACTTCTCCATCGCCGCCACCGCGTCCTGCGTGTCGGCCTGAATCGTCTTCACGATCGCCTCGATCTGCTTCGTCGCCTCGCCGGAGCGTTCGGCCAGCCGCTGCACTTCCTCGGCGACCACCGTGAACCCGCGGCCCGCCTCGCCGGCGGAGGCCGCCTGGATCGCGGCGTTCAACGCGAGCACGTTGGTCTGCTCGGTGATGTCCGAAATCAGCTCGACGATCTCGCCGATCTCGAGCGAGCTCTCGCCCAGACGCTTGATCCGCTTCGAGGTGTCCTGGATCTGCGTGCGGATCTCGTTCATGCCCGAGATCTGGTTCTGCACCGCGTGCCCGCCCTTCTCCGCGGCGCCGAGCGCGAGCTGCGCGACCTTCGCCGACTGCGACGCGTTCTGCGCGACCTCGTTGATCGACTGCGCCATCTGGAGCACCGAGGCCGAGGCCTGCTGGATCTCGCGGTTCTGGCGCTGCGACGCCTCGAACAGCCGGTTCGAGATCGACTGCGTCTCCTGCGTCGCGCGCGTCACCTGGTCGGTCGCCGAGTTGATGCCGCGCACCAGCGTGCGCAGCTCCTCGATCGTGAAGTTGATCGAGTCCGCGATCGCGCCGGTCACGTCCTCGGTCACCGACGCCTGGACCGTCAGGTCGCCGTCGGCGAGGTTGCCCATCTCGTTCAGCAGCCGCAGGATGGCCTCCTGGTTCCGCTTGTTCTCGGTCTCGCTGTCGAACGCCCGCAGTCGGGCGTCGTCGAGGAACACCTTGCCGAGCAGCACGAGGCAGGCGAGCGCGAGGAGCGCGAAGATGATCGCCGCCCACAGCGTGAACGTGCGGGTCAAGCCGCCGCCGCCCTCGAAGATGCCCGCGAGCTTCATCGAGTCGTTCAGCAGCGGATCGGCCTCGGCGTTGATCGAGCGCGCGGCCTGCTTCGCGATCGTCAGCCGCTGCATGTTCTGCAGGATCGCAGCCACACCCGCGTCGTACGCCGCGAACCGCTTCGCGAGCTCGGCGAGCGTGGCGCGCGCATCGTCGTTGCGTATCGCCTGGAGCTTCAGCGCGTCGCTGCCGCGCTGCAGGCCGTTCAGGATGTCGCGGAACACGCCGGTGTCCTTGCCCATCAGGAAGGCGACCTCGGGGTCGATTTCCTCTCCTGACGCGAGGGCGTTGGCGTTCTTCGCGATCCGCTGCGACAGCACCGCGAGCTGGTTGGCGTAGTCGACCTCGCGAAGCGACCCGCCGGCGGCGCCGATCTGCAGGGCGGCCTGCTGCGCGAGTTCGAGGAGCCCGGCGTTGGTCTGGTTGATCGCGTCGAGGCCCTTCGCGAGCGAGGTCAGGCTCTCCTGGTTCGCGACCAGGCGCTCCGCGGAGGCGTCGACCTTGTCCCAGCGGGCCTTGAGCCCGTTCAGCACGTCGATCGCCTGCAGGTCGGAGGCCGCATCGAGCGACACGCCGCGAATCGTTCCGCCGTTGATCAGCGTGTTGAGGTTGGTGCGGAAGCGCTCGCGGCTGTCGGCCACCGCGGGGAAGCCTGCCGCCTGGCCCTGCGACGCGAGCGCCGAGCCGCGCGCGAGGCGCTGCGAGAGCATCTGCATTTCGGTCGCGACCGACGCCGCGGTCGACGCCTGGGTCGACTGGCGGTTCTCGAGGAACACCATGAACGCCGCGAACACGAGGAACAGCGCGAGCAGCGTTCCGAGCACCTGGAACTGCTTCACCACCGCCATCGAACCGATGATCGGCAGCCGTCCCGGCACCTTCGGCGCCGCGGGCGCCGCGCGCACCTGGTCCATCACCGACGCGGATGCGAGCGGGTCGTAGCCGGTCTCGCCCTGGGCCGCCATCTTCACCTGCGTGGTCGGCAGGTCGAGGTCGTCGGCGGGCACCGCCGGGGGCTTCGCTCCGAACAGGCTGGGCATCTTGAACGCCATGAATCCTCCCGAATCTTTCGTCGCTCGCGGCGCGTCGCCCAAGCGTCAGGCACCGATCTGCAGGAATGCGTCGTCACGGGCGAGCCGCGACAGGTCGATCTCCTGCCACGCGTGCCCGTCGGCATCCATCCAGCGCTGCGCATACCACGCGGGCGCGCCTGCGGGTGACACCGACGGTGCGAGTTCGGCCAGGTTGCGCAGGCCGAGCACCCGCTCGACGACGATCCCCGCGTTGAGGTCGCCGGCGCGCGGCCCGAACAGGATGAGCCGCGCCTGGCCGAGCGCCCCCTCGCTCTCGCGCCCGAGGAAGCGCGCGAAGTCGACCACGCTGTAGAGGTTGCCGCGGACGTTGGCCACGCCCATGTGCCAGCGCCGGGTGTGCGGCACCGGCGTCACCGGCGGCAGCGCGACCACCTCGCCCGCGTCGGCGAGGCGCACGAGCCACCGGTCGCCGCCGCAGGCGAGTCCGAGACGCGAACTCTCGACCTGGGCGGCCGTCTTGCTGGCGAGCCGGGTCGCGAGTTCCTGCTGGAACGAGCGCAGGTCGAGTTTCGCGGCGCGGGCCATGGCGTCGGGATCGGGTTCAGTCGATCGCGGCGATCTTCGCGAGCAGCTCGTCGCGGTTCACCGGCTTGACCACGTAGTCGCGGGCGCCCTGGCGCATGCCCCAGATCTTGTCCGTCTCCTGGCTCTTCGACGTGCACAGGATGACCGGGATGGCGCGCGTGTCCGGGTCGC
Source organism: Burkholderiales bacterium (assembly GCA_015075645.1). Lineage (NCBI taxonomy): Bacteria > Pseudomonadati > Pseudomonadota > Betaproteobacteria > Burkholderiales > Burkholderiales bacterium. The sequence continues at coordinate 731,304 of JABTUF010000001.1, forward strand.
GCGAGATCGCGCGCGTGGCCTGGAAGCCGTTCAGGCCCGGCATCACGACGTCCATCAGGATCAGGTCGGGCTTCACCGACTTCGCCTTCTGGATCGCGTCCTCGCCGTTGTCGCTCGCGACGACCTCGTAGCCGGCCTTGGTGAGAAGGTCGTTCAGCACATGACGCTCGGTGGGCGAGTCGTCGACGATCAGGATCTTGCGAATCGGCATGTTCGTGCGCTCGTGTCGCGAAGCCCGCACGCGTCCGGTCACGCGGTCGCGCGGTTCACGTGGGTGGCCACCGCTTTCAGCAGGCTCTCCTTCGTGAACGGCTTCGTCAGGTACTGGTCCGACCCGACCATCCGCCCGCGCGCCCGGTCGAAGAGTCCGTCCTTCGACGAGAGCATGACCACCGGCGTCGCCTGGAACCTCGCGTTCTTCTTGATGAGCGCGCAGGTCTGGTAGCCGTCCAGCCGCGGCATCATGATGTCGACGAACACGAGGTCGGGGTGGTGGTCGGCGATCTTCGCGAGCGCGTCGAACCCGTCCTCGGCCAGGATCACCGTGCATCCGGCCTGGAGCAGGAAGATCTCGGCGCTGCGGCGAATGGTGTTCGAATCGTCGATCACCATCACCTTGACGCCCGACAATGCGCTGGAATCGCTCAAACCCCCTCCCGAACGGCCCGGACCCCCGGCGCCAAGGGCGCGCCAACGGGGGCGTGGTCGAGTCTGCCACGCCGGACCGGACCTGACCAGAGCATAAAGCTTGCCGGAATCGGCTTGGTCCGCGGGTTTTGCGCGGAATGCAACATCCCGGCAAGTTTCATGCGGCGCCGCCTGACGCGTAGCGGCACAGGATGCCGAAATTGAGGCCGGGAACCGGGTCTCGGATTCGCGCCTATCGCCCGAGAAACATGCGATAAGCCGGGTTGGCCGTCTCGTCGGCGTGGTCGTAGCCCAGCCGGGCGAGGAACGACCGGAACTCCGCCTTGTCCCGTGGCGGCACCTGCATGCCGACCAGCACGCGGCCGTAGTCGGCGCCGTGGTTGCGGTAGTGGAAGAGGCTGATGTTCCAGCCGGCACTCATGCTGTCGAGGAAGCGCATCAGCGCCCCGGGGCGCTCGGGGAACTCGAACCGGTAGAGGATCTCGTCCCGCGCCTGCGGGGCGTGCCCGCCGACCAGGTAGCGCACGTGCAGCTTCGCCATCTCGTTGTCCGAGAGGTCGACCGCGTCGATCCGGCGGCGCTTCAAGTCGGCGAGCAGGCGGTCCTTCTCGCGGCGGCCCGCGACCTCGACACCGACGAAGAGATGGGCCACGGAGGCGTCGGCATAGCGGTAGTTGAACTCGGTGACCGACCGGTTGCCGAGGACCCGGCAGAACTCGCGGAAGCTTCCCGGACGTTCCGGAATGGTCACCGCGAGGACCGCTTCGCGGGCTTCACCCAGTTCGGCGCGTTCGGCGACGAAGCGGAGCCGATCGAAGTTCATGTTCGCACCGCAGGCGATCGCCACGTAAGTGCGGTCCTTCGTGCGGTGCTGCTCGACCCAGGCCTTGACGCCCGCGATCGCCAATGCGCCCGCCGGCTCGAGGATCGAGCGCGTGTCCTCGAAGACGTCCTTCAGCGCCGCGCAGGTGGCGTCGGTGTCGACGCGCACGATGTCGTCGACGACTTCGCGCGCGAGGCGGAAGGTCTCCTTGCCCACGCGCTTCACCGCCACGCCGTCGGCGAAGAGACCGACGTGGGGCAGACTCACGCGCCGGCCGGCCTCGAGCGAGCGCGCCATCGCGTCGGAGTCCTCCGGCTGCACGCCGACGATGCGGATGTCGGGCCGCACCCGCTTCACGTACGCGCCGATGCCGCCGATCAGCCCGCCCCCGCCGATCGCGACGAAGATCGCGTCGATCGGTCCCTGCTGCTGGCGCAGGATCTCCATTCCGATCGTGCCCTGGCCCGCGATCACGTCGGGGTCGTCGTAGGGGTGCACGAAGGTCGCGCCCGACCTGCGCTGCAACTCGAGCGCGTGCTCGTAGGCGTCGCTGTAGGAATCGCCGTGCAGCACGACCTTCGCGCCGCGGGCCTCGACCGCCGCGATCTTGATCTGCGGCGTCGTGACCGGCATCACGATCGTCGCCTCGCAGGAGAGGCGCTGAGCGGCGAGCGCGACGCCCTGCGCGTGGTTGCCCGCGGAGGCCGCGATCACGCCGCGCGCGCGGTCCGCGGCGGACAGGTGCGCCATCTTGTTGTAGGCGCCGCGCAGCTTGAACGAGAACACCGGCTGCTGGTCCTCGCGCTTCAGCAGCACGCGGTTGCCCAGGCGGTGCGACAACGTGGGAGCGAGGTCGAGCGGCGTCTCGACCGCCACGTCGTAGACCTTCGCGTTCAGGATCTTCTTCAGGTAATCGATCGCCATGGCCGTGCATCCCGCGGATCGCCGAGGTTAGCACGCCGCACCGGGCGCCTCGCCCGCGCCGGCGCATCTGCTAGGCTTCGGCGCCATGAGACGACGCCCCGCAGCCGCCGCCCCGACGATCCTCGCGGTCGTCGACATGGGCAGCAACAGCTTCCGCCTCGAGATCGGCCGCGTCGAGGGCGGGCAGATCTACCGGCTCGACACGGTCCGCGAGACGCTGCGGATGGGCGCCGGACTCGACGACCGCGACAACCTGACGCCGATCGCGCAACGCGAGGCCATCGCCTGCCTCGCGCGCTTCGGCGAGCGCCTGCGGGGCTTCGACCGGGGCGCGGTGCGCGCGGTGGCGACCAACACCTTCCGCGTGGCGAAGAACGTCGCGAAATTCCTGCCGCGCGCCGAGGCCGCGCTCGGCTTCCCGATCGACGTGATCGGCGGGCACGAGGAGGCGCGCCTCATCTACCTCGGCGTCGCCCATCTGCTGCCCGCCACCGATACCCCGAGGCTCGTCGTCGACATCGGCGGAGGCTCGACCGAGTTCATCATCGGCCGGGGGATGAATCCCGAGCGGCTCGAGTCGCTGAAGCTCGGCTGCGTCACGATGACGCGCCGTTTCTTCGCCGACGGCTCGCTCGACGCCGACACGCTCGAGGCCGCCGAGACGCACGCGCAGGTCGAGATCGAGGCGATCGCGCGCGAGTACTCGCGCCGCCACTGGCAAGACGCCTACGCGTCGTCGGGCACGGCGCTCGCGCTCGCCGACATTCTCGAGCAGAACGGATTCTCGGAAGGCGGCATCACGCCGGGCGGGCTCGCGCGGTTGCGCAAGCGCATGGTCGCCGCCCGCAATGCGAGGCACCTGAAGCTCGAAGGCCTGAAGCCGGAGCGCGCGCCGGTGCTGGCCGGCGGATTCGCGGTCATGGCGGCTGCGGTGGACGAACTCGGCATCGCGCGCATCAACCCGGTCGGCGGCGCGTTGCGCCTGGGCGTGCTCTACGACCTCCTCGGCAGGCGCGAGCACCGCGACAGCCGCGAGGTGACGGTCGCCTCGTTCGTCGAGCGCTACCACGTGGACCGGCCGCACGCCGAGCGCGTGGCCGCGCTCGCGAAGCGGCTCTACCTGCAGGCGATCACGCGGCCGGACCCCGACGTCGAGCGCCATGTCGCGTGGGCGGCGCTGCTCCACGAGGTCGGCTACACGGTGTCGCACCTGGGCTTCCACAAGCACGGCGCCTACATCCTCGGCAACGCGGACATGCCCGGTTTCTCGCGCCAGGAGCAGCACTGGCTCGCGATGCTGGTGCTGGGCTGCCGCGGCGGGCTCGACAAGGTCGCGCCGCTCCTCGACGACGCGAGCCTGCGCGCGCAGGTGCTTTCGTTGCGTCTCGCCGTGCTGTTTCACCACGCGCGCCAGCCGATCGACACGCCGCGCATCCGCATCGGAACCGGTCGCGCGTTCAGGGTCGGACTGCCCGAGCGCTGGCTGCGCGCGCACCCGCTGACCGCCCACCTGCTCGCGAAGGAGCGCCGCGAGTGGGCGGATGCCGGTTGGCCGTGGCGGCGATGAGCGGAGGCAGGTGTCGGCCTGAAGGCCGACCCACCATCGCTCCCGTGGGTCGGGCTTCAGCCCGACAAGTGCCGCGCCTGTGGGTCGGGCTTCAGCCCGACAAGTACCGCGCCCGTGGGTCGGGCTTCAGCCCGACAAGTGCCGCGCCTGTGGGTCGGGCTTCAGTAACCGACATGCACGCTCCCCGTCGGCCTGAAGGCCGACCCACGGCATCGGAACCCGTCGGCCTGAAGCCCGACCCACGGGCTCCGACCGATCAAACGAGATCCGGCCCGATCACGGCTTTGAGCACGACACCCTCGCTGCCCCCGCGCGTGCGGTTCGACAGCCACCACACCGCGGCCTTCTTCACCGACCACGCCGCCGCCTCGCCCGACAGGAGCGTCGCCGCCACCTGCCCGAGCGTCGGCTGATGCCCGACGACGAGCACCGGGACGGGCGCGTCGGGCCAGCCGGCGCACGCGAGCAGGGAAGCGACGCTCGCGCCCGGGGCGATTTCGGGCTGGGTCTGGAACCTGCGCCGGAGCGCGAGCGCGGTCTGCTGCGCGCGGTCGGCCGGCGAGGCGAGGATGCGCGTCGACTCGGGCAGGCGCGTGTCGAGCCATGCGGCCATGCGCTGGGCCTGCTTCTGGCCCTTCGCGGTCAGCCGCCTGCCGAGGTCCGGCTCGCCCGGCTCGGCCTCCGCATGACGCCACAAGACGAGGTCCATCACCGCTGCCCTTCCGCGAGTCGCGCGAGCAGTTCGTCCTGCGCCGCGCGCGCCTTCGCGCGTCCCGCGGGCTTCGCGCGCGTCCACTGGCCGCCCGCGTCGAGGAGCCACGCGTCGCGATTGTCGGCGAGATAGACGAGGAGGCCCTCGTCGATCACGCGCTGCTTCGCGACCGGGTCGAGCACCGGGAACGCGACCTCGATGCGCCGGAAGAGGTTGCGCCCCATCCAGTCGGCCGAGGAAAGCCACACGTCCTTCGCGCCGTCGTTCTCGAAATACCAGACCCGGTGGTGCTCGAGGAAGCGCCCGAGGATCGAGCGCACGCGGATGTTCTCCGACCAGCCCGGCACGCCCGGGCGCAGCGAGCACGCGCCGCGCACGACGAGGTCGATCTCGACGCCGGCCTGCGAGGCGGCGACCAGCGCCCGGATGACGCCCTCCTCGACCAGCGCGTTCATCTTGGCGATGATCCGCGCCGGCTTGCCGTCGCGCGCGTTGCGCGCCTCGCGGCGGATCATCTCGACCACGCGCCGGTGCATCGTGAACGGCGCGAGCAGCAGCCTGCGCATCCGACCCGCCTTCGCGAGGCTCGTGATGTGCAGGAACACTTCGTTCACGTCGTGGCACAGGTCCGCATCCGCGGTGAGGAGACCGAAATCCGAATACTGGCGCGCGGTCCTCGGGTGGTAGTTGCCGGTTCCGAGGTGCGCATAGGGCACGAGCCGTTGGCCACCCGCGGCGGGCTCACGGCGCAGGATCAGCGCGAGCTTCGCGTGCGTCTTCAGTCCGAACACGCCGTAGACGACCTGAGCGCCGGCGCGCTCGAGGCGGTCCGCCCAGTTGATGTTCGCCTCCTCGTCGAACCGCGCCATCAGCTCGACGACGACGGTGACCTCCTTGCCGCGCCGTGCCGCGTCGATCAGCGCCTCCATCAGCGTGGAGTTGACGCCGGTGCGGTAGACGGTCTGCTTGATCGCGACGACGTCGGGATCGGACGCCGCGCGCCGCAGGAACTCGACCACCGGATCGAACGACTCGTACGGGTGGTGCAGCAGCAGGTCGCGCTGCCGGATCGCCGCGAGGATGTCGCCGCCGTCCTCGAGCGCCTTCGGCAGCCCGGGCACGAAAGGCCGGTAGCGCAACGCGTCGTCGTCGGCCTGGTCGATGAGCGACGACAGCCGCATCAGGTTGACCGGCCCGTCGCAGCGGTAGAGTTCCTGTTCGGTGAGGTCGAACTGCCCGAGCAGGAAGCGCGCGAGATGCTCGGGACAGCCCTGCGCGACCTCGAGGCGCAGCGGCAGACCGAACTGGCGGTGCGGCAGTTCGCCTTGCAGTGCCTGCCTGAGGTTCTTGACCTCCTCCTCGTCGAACCACAGGTCGGCGTCGCGCGTGACGCGGAACTGCGAATACGCTGCGACGTCGCGGCCCGGGAAGAGTTCGCCCAGGTGTTCGTGGATGACCGCGGACAGCAGCAGGAACGCGTTGTCGCCCGCGCCGAGCGAGGCCGGCAGCTTCATCACGCGCGGCAGCACGCGCGGCGCCTTCACGATCGCGATCGAGGTCTCGCGCCCGAACGCGTCGCGTCCGGACAGTTCGATGACGAAGTTGAGGCTCTTGTTGCCGACCTGCGGGAACGGATGCGCCGGATCGAGCCCGATCGGCGTCAGGATCGGCCGCACCTGCTCGCGGAACGTGGCCGCGACCCACGCGCGCTGCGCGTCGGTGAGTTCGCTCCGCCGCATCAGCCGGACGCCGCGCGAGGCGAGCGAAGGCAACACCTGCGTATTGAGGCAGCGGTACTGGTCGTCGACGAGCGCGTGCACCATCGTCGCGATCGCGCCGTACTGCGCGCGGAGATCCGCGAGCGTCTGGCCAGGCGGCGGCGACTTCGTGCGCAATTGGTCCATGATCCGCGCGATCCGGATCTCGAAGAACTCGTCGAGATTGGACCCGAGGATCGTCAGGAAGCGGAGGCGCTCGAGCAGCGGGATCGTCGCGTCCTGCGCGAGCGCGAGCACGCGCCGGTTGAACGCGATCGCCGACAATTCGCGGTTGATGGGCGAGGTGTCGACGGCGATCGAATCGGACGGCGGCATCGGCGCCGGCGCGTCATCGCCGGCCACGGCCGGGGAGTCCGGCTCGTTCCCGGGCTGCGTCTGCTCGCCGCCCTTCTCCCCCCCTCGCGGCACGTCGTGCCGTCCGATCCCGGCCGCCTCGTCCCGGCTGCGCGAGAGCGTGTCGTCGGTCACGCGGGCTCTCCGGCCTCTCGCTCCAGCGCGAGCCACAGGCAGCGGCCCTTGCTCGACGTGTCGAGCGCGTCGAGGTACGCACGGTGCGCGGCGAGTTCCTCCGGCGTCGGCGCCAGCACGATCACCGCCGGCCTCGGGCCGGCGGGCGCCGCGCCGGGAGCGTCCGCGGCGCCGGAGGCGGCGCGCGGCAGGTCCATCGCGAGCGAGTCCTGGCCGCGCGTCATCGCGAGATAGACCTCGGAGAGGAGTTGCGCGTCGAGGAGCGCCCCGTGCAGCGTCCGCTGCGCGTGGTCGACGCCGAACCGCTCGCACAGAGCGTCGAGGTTGTTGCGCTTGCCCGGAAACGCCTCTCGCGCCATCGCGAGCGTGTCGACGATCCGGGTCGCGAGCGTGCCGCACGCCGGCGCGTCGATGCGCGCGAGCTCGACGTCCAGGAAGTCGACGTCGAACGGCGCGTTGTGGATGATCCACTCGGCGCCGCGCACGAACTCGATGATCTCGGCGGCTGCGTCGCGAAAGGTGGGCCTGCCGCGCAGGTCGTCCCAGGTCATGCCGTGCACCTCGGTCGCCCCGAGGTCGATTTCGCGCTCGGGGTCGAGCTTCAGGTGCAGCGTGCGTCCGGTCGGCCGGCGGTCGACGAGTTCGAGCGCGGCGAACTCGATCACGCGATGGTCCTGCCGCGGGTCGAGGCCCGTGGTCTCGGTGTCGATGATGAGCTGGCGCATCAGTTGCCAGTAGTCAGTTGACAGTTGACAGTATATGCGCCCGTCGATGACGGGGTGACTGCCCACTGGCAACGGTCAACTGATAACTGCCAACTGTCAACTGTCAACTGTCAACTGAACTACTTGCGGTACTTCTGGATCGTCGCCTGGATCTCGGTGATCGCGTGCTCGATCTCGTCGTCGGTCAGGTCGCGCTGCGTGCCCTTGCGATCGGTGAGGGTGATGGTCCGGTCGATCTGGGTCTGGAACTCGCCCAGGCCCATCGTCTCGGTGATCGTCGAGGGTTCGTCGGTGATCGTCTCCGGTCCCCAGCGCACGCAGATCAAGGACAGGTTGTCGCCGTCCGGTCCGCCGCGCTTCTCCGCCTCCCGCATCATCTGCGGCGCCGCCTTGAGGATCGGCTGCGAGGTGAGCCAGTTCGCCATCTCGTGCTGCGGCATCACGCTCCACAGTCCGTCGGTGCACAGGACCATGACGTCGCCGTTGCGAAGCGGCGTGCGCTTCGACAGGTCGATCACCGGGTCGACGAGGCCGCCCAGGCAACTGAAGATCTTGTTGCGGTCGGGATGCTGCGCGACCTCGCCCGCGCCGATGATGCCCTGGTCGACCAGGTACTGGACCTTCGAGTGGTCCTTGGTAGCGCCGATGATTCCGCCCTGCCGGTACAGGTAGAAGCGCGAGTCGCCGACGTGCGCCCAATGCGCGTAACCGGCCTGGATGACGACCGCGACGCAGGTCGTGCGCGGCGTCTCGAGCATCGAGAACTGGTTCGCGTAGGAGCCGAGCGCGGCGTGCGCCCGGAGCATCGTGTCCTGCAGGAACTTGAGCGGATTGCGCAGGACCGGTTTCGCCTCCTGCTGGAAGCGCTCGACGAAGAGCCGCACGCAGATCTGCGCGGCGATCTCCCCGCCCGCGTGCCCGCCCATGCCGTCCGCGACGACGAGGAGCAGCGTGTCGCGCCCGTAGGTGTAGGCGATCCGATCCTGGTTCAGGCGTCGCGAGCCCTTGCGCGATTCCTGGAAGATGGTGAAGCGCATGGCAGCGCGTCGCGCTCAGCCGCGCGGGGCGCCGGCGGTCGCCGGGGGCGCCGGCACCTCGGCGCGTCGCGCACCGGTGTCGGCGTGTCCCGCAACGATCACGTCGCGCTCCCCTTCGCGAAGGTCGTGGTTGGGTGGCAGGCGGCGCCGATTCTAGCGCATGCGCTCGTGTTCCGGGGCGGGACGGCCGCTCAGGCGCCGATCTCGGAGAACAGCACGCGCTTCAGGTTCCCGATGAACGAGAGCTTGCGGCGCTTGGGCGGGATGTCACGGATCGCCTTCTGCAGCGCGAACACCGATTGCGGGCGCTCGAGCGGATCGAGCCTCAGGCACCAGTCGACGACCTCGAGCAGGTTGTCCGAGTACTGGCCGGCCCAGATGCGCTTGGCCGACACCAGATGGTCCTCCTGCACGCGGGCATCGGCGGCCTGCGGCGCGAACGCCGCGAGGCAGGCGAACATCGACGCGCCCGCGCCGTAGACGTCGGTCCAGGGCCCGAGGCGGTCCGGATCGCGGTACTGCTCCGGCGCGGCGAACCCCGGCGTGTACATCGGCGCGAGCTTCGGACGCGTGTTCGTGAGCGTCTGGCGCGCCGCGCCGAAGTCGAGGAGCACCGGACTGCCGTCGGTGCGCAGGTAGATGTTGGCCGGCTTGATGTCGAGGTGCAGGAGCTTGTGCGTGTGCACTTCACGCAAGCCGTTCAGGAGGTGCATGAACACGTGCCGGACGAAGCGCTCCGACATCTGGTCCTGCCGCATCTGGATCTGCTGCTGCAGCGTGCGCCCGCGCTCGTAGCGCATCACCATGTACACCGTCTCGTTGGCGCGGAAGAAGTTCAGCACGCGCACGACGTTCGGATGATTGATCTTCGCGAGCGCGCGGCCCTCCTCGAAGAAGCACTTCATCCCGTAGCGGAACGAAGTCAGGTTCTCGGCCGACGATGCCCGCACGAGGTCGCCCTCGGTGCGCAGCACCAGCGAACTCGGCAGGTACTCCTTGATCGCGACCGGTTGCCCGGCGTCGTCGAACGCGCGGTAGACGATCGAGAAGCCGCCGCGGCTGATCTGCCGGTCGATCCGGTAGTTCAGCAGCTGGTAGCCGCTCGGCAGCGCCTGGTTGGTGACGGGCATTCGCGGTCTCGGGGCTAGGGTGCCGCGTCAATGCCGCAAGACGCGTGCCAGTGCACGTCCCCGTCCCTTGCGCGGGGTCGGGATAACGCATACATTCTCCCGATGCCCGAGCCCTCTGTAAAGTCGGAAAACGTGTCGAAATCCGGCGGAATCCCGCGATGATCGTCAGCATGACCGGCTTCGCGGCAGCTTCCGCGGAGGTCCCCGGGGCGGCGCTCGTGGCGGAACTTCGCAGCGTCAACCACCGCTACCTCGACCTGTCGCTCCGCCTGCCCGACGAGCTGCGCGCCCTGGAGCCCTCGCTGCGCGAGAGGATGGCCGCGCAATTGAAGCGCGGCAAGGTCGAATTGCGGCTCGCCCTCAACCGGTCGACGCCCGGCGGCTCGACGCGGCTCGCCGTCGATTCCGACCGGGTCAAGGCACTCTCCGCAGCGGCCGCCGAGGTCGCCCGGCTCGTCCCCGGCGCGACGCCGATGTCGGTGAACGAGGTCCTGCGCTGGCCGGGCGTGCTCACCGAGCCCTCGGCCGATCCGGACGAACTCGCCGCCCGCGCACACGCGCTCGTCGACGAGGTGCTCGGCGAACTCGCCGCCTCACGAGCGCGCGAAGGCGCGAAACTCGCCGGCATCCTGTCCGTGCGCTGCGACGAGATCGCGGCGCAGGTCGAGCGCGTCGCCCCGCGCATCCCCGCGGCGCACGCCGCCTGGACCGAGAAGCTCAACGCGCGCCTCAGGGAAGCCGGCCTCGATCCCGACGAGGAGCGCATGAAGCAGGAGTTCGCGCTCTTCGCCACCAAGGTCGACGTCGACGAGGAACTCGAGCGGCTGGGCGCGCACGTCGCCGAGTTCCGCCGCGTGCTCGCGACCGGGGGCGCGGCAGGCAAGCGGCTCGACTTCCTCGCGCAGGAACTCCACCGCGAAGCCAACACGCTCGGCTCCAAGTCGGTCGACGCGGAGGTCTCGCGCGCCGCGCTCGAGCTCAAGGTGCTGATCGAGCAGATGCGCGAGCAGGTGCAGAACATCGAGTAGTTCTCCGGCCGTGCCTGCGATGGCAGGTACCCCGGCCCGCGCGGCATCGCCCGGATGCCGGACGCCGTGACCTGCCATCCGGCCGAAATCCGTCCGGCGCTTCCGCGCGATTCGCGCGGCGCACCCGGCGCACCGCCGGGTTTCGACATGCCGCCGTGCGCCGCACGTAAGCGCATCCTCGGTAGAATCGCCCCTTTCACGCCTGCGCCGCCCGGTTCATTCGCGCCGATCCGGCCTTCGCCAAGTGACCATCACCACCCAGAGCCCCGGCACCTCGGGCTGCCTCTTCGTGATCGCCGCGCCGTCGGGCGGCGGCAAGACGAGCCTGGTGAGCGCCCTGCTCGAGCGCGAACCGGGCATCAAGCTGTCGGTGTCCTACACGACGCGCCCGCCGCGCCCCGGCGAGCAGGACGGCGCCCACTACCACTTCGTCGACGTGCCGCGCTTCATGGCGCTCAAGGACTCCGGCGCCTTCCTCGAGCACGCGCACGTCCACGGCAACTGGTACGCGACCTCGGCGATCTGGCTCTCCGACCAGGTCCGTCAGGGCGCCGACGTGCTGCTCGAGATCGACTGGCAGGGCGCGCTGCAGGTGCGGCGCCTCGTCCCGGGCGCGGTGCTCGTCTTCATCCTGCCACCGTCGATCGACTCGCTGCGCGAGCGCCTGGAAAAGCGCGGCCAGGACAGCCCCGCGGTGATCGCGCGCCGGCTCGACGCCGCCCGCGAAGAGATGCGCCATGCGGCAGAGTTCGATTATGTTATTATGAATCAGGACTTTGCGAGGGCCGTCGACGACCTCTCCGTGATCGTGCGGGCGGCGCGGCTCGCTGCGTCGCGGCAGTTCGTCCGCCACGCGCGCACGCTCTCCGAACTCACCGACCCGTCGAGGTAACACCATGGCCCGTATCACGATCGAGGACTGCCTCGAGCGCATCCCCAACCGGTTCGAGCTGACGCTCGCCGCCACCAACCGCGCCCGCCAGATCTCCGCGGGCTCGACGCCGCTGCTCGACGCCGATCGCGACAAGCCGACCGTCATCGCGCTGCGCGAGGTCGCCGCGGGCAAGGTCGGCATCGAGATGCTGCACAAGGCGCCGCCGACGCCGGTGCTTTCGGGGTAGCGAACCCCGGGGCTCCGACCGTGTCGGAGATCGCCGAGTTCACCCGGCACCTGGGTCATTACCTGGGCGCTCCCGACCTCGCCCTGGTCGAGCAGGCGTTCGACTTCTCCGAATCGGCCCACCGCGGCCAGTTCCGCAAGTCGGGCGAGCCCTACATCACCCATCCGCTCGCGGTCGCGAGCATCCTGTCGCAGTGGAGGCTCGACGCGCAGGGGCTCGCCGCCGCGCTCCTCCACGACGTGATGGAGGACACGCGCGTCACCAAGACCGAGCTCGAGACGACGTTCGGCAAGAGCGTCGCCGACATGGTCGACGGCGTCTCGAAGCTCGACCAGATCGCGTTCGACACGCGCGAGGAGGCGCAGGCCGAGAGCTTCCGCAAGATGCTGCTCGCGATGGCGCGCGACGTCCGCGTCATCCTGATCAAGCTCGCCGACCGTCTGCACAACATGCGCACGCTCGACGCGATGGCGCCGGTGCACCGCAAGCGCATCGCGCGCGAGACGCTCGACATCTACGCGCCGATCGCGAACCGGCTGGGCCTCAACGCCCTCTACCTCGAGCTGCAGGACCTGTCGTTCAAGCAGCTCCACCCGATGCGCTACCGGATCATCGCCGCCGCGGTCAAGGCGGCGCGCGGCAACCGGCGCGAGGTGATGAACCGCCTGATCGAATCCATCCGGCAGGGGCTCGCGAACGCCGGGATCGACGCGACCGTCAGCGGGCGCGAGAAGACGGTCTATTCGGTCTACCGCAAGATGCGCGAGAAGCGCTACACGTTCGCGCAGGTGTTCGACATCTACGGCGCCCGCGTGCTCGTCGCGGACAAGGCGCGCTGCTACGCGGCGATGGGCGTGCTGCACGACCTCTACAAGCCCATTCCCGGCAAGTTCAAGGACTACATCGCGATCCCGAAGGCGAACGGCTACCAGTCGCTGCACACGACGCTGTTCGGCCCGTTCGGCACTCCGCTCGAGGCGCAGATCCGCACGCACGACATGCACCGGGTCGCCGAGGCGGGCGTCGCCGCGCACTGGCTCTACAAGTCGGGCGGCGCGCTCGACCTCGAAGAGGCGCAGCGCGAGACCTCGAAGTGGCTGCAGAGCCTGCTCGAGATCCAGAGCGAGTCGCGCGACAGCAAGGAGTTCCTCGAGCACGTCAAGGGCGACCTCTTCCCCGAGGAGATCTACGTCTTCACGCCGAAGGGCAAGATCATGGCGCTGCCGCGCGGCGCGACCGCGGTCGACTTCGCCTACGGCGTGCACACCGACATCGGCCACCATTGCGTCGCCGCGCGGATCAATTACGAACTCCTGCCGCTGCGCACCGAGCTCAAGAACGGCGACCACGTCGAGATCCTCACCGCCCCGACCGCGCGCCCCAACCCGTCGTGGCTCGCGTTCGTCGCGACCGGCAAGGCGCGCTCGCGCATCCGCCATTTCCTCAAGGGCCTGCAGCAGAAGGAATCGGCGGCGCTGGGCGAGCGGCTGCTCGCCCAGGCGCTCGCCACGCTCAAGGTCGAGCCCGAGTCGATCACCTGGGAGCGCTGGGAGGCGCTCGCGCGCGAGTACGGCGCGAAGAGCCAGATCGACATCCTCGCCGACATCGGCATCGGCAAGCGCCTGTCGTTCGTCGTCGCGCAGGCGCTGACCCGGAGCGGCGCGAAGGGCGCCGCCGACGCGCCGCTCCCGCCCGCGAAGGCCGGCGCGCTCACGCTGCGCGGCGTCGAGGGCATCGCGATCATGTACGCGAAGTGCTGCCGGCCGATCCCCGGCGACGCGGTCCTCGGCCAGTTCCGCAAGGGCCAGGGACTCACCGTGCATCTGCGCGACTGCCCGTCGCTCAAGCGCCAGCGCATCGACCAGGTCGAGATCGTCGACATCGAGTGGTCGCCCGACGTGCAGGGCGTGTTCGACGCGGGCGTGCGTCTCGTCGTCACCGACCGGCGCGGCCTGCTCGCGGACCTCGCGACCGCGATCGCCGACGCCGGGTCGAACATCGATTCCGTGTCGATGGAACGTCCCGACGGCGGCAGCGTGATCGCGATGTTCTTCGGCGTGCAGGTGCGCGACCGCCGCCACCTCGCGCAGGTGATGCGCGCGATGCGCCGCGTGCCCGACGTCAAGCGGCTGGGGCGCGCGCGGACCTGAGTCTGCGCCCGGCTTGCGCCTCGTCGGGCTGAAGCCCGACCCACATCCCCATCGGTAGGTCGGCCTTCAGGCCGACACCTTTCGCTCGCATCGGCACGAACCCGTCGGGCTGAAGCCCGACCCACAGTCGCCGCGATTGTCGGGCTGAAGCCCGACCCACATCCCCATCGGTAGGTCGGCCTTCAGGCCGACGCCGTTCCCTCGCATCGGCACGGATTCCGTCGGGCTGAAGCCCGACCCACGGCGATGCGCGTTCCCGGCATAATCGGCCCTCGCATTCGCCCGGGAGGTCCGATGGAATCGCCAGGCCGCCGACGCTTCGCGCTCCTCGCGCTGTGCGCGCTCGCCGCTGCATCGCTCGCGGGGCTCGCGCATGCGCAGGGCAGGGACCGGGTCGTCTTCGCCACCGACTGGTTCGCCCAGGCCGAGCACGGCGGTTTCTACCAGGCGCAGGCCGAAGGCATCTACGCGAAGCACGGGCTCGACGTGACGATCAGGATGGGCGGTCCGCAGGTCAACGGACTGCAACTCCTCGCGGCCGGACAGCTCGACGTCGCGATGGCGGACGGGCTGCAGGTCCTGAACGCGATCGAGCAGAAGGTCCCGCTCGTCGCGATCGCGGCGACGTTCCAGAAGAATCCGACCGTGGTCATCGCGCACCCCGGCGTATCCCGCCTCGAACAACTGAAGGGCAAGCCCATCGCGATCGCTTCGGCCGCGAACACGACGTTCTGGCCGTGGCTCAAGGCGCAATTCGGTTTCGACGACGCGCAGAAGCGCCCGTACGCGTTCTCGGTGCAGCCGTTCCTCGCAGATCCGACGCTCTCGCAGCAGGGCTTCGCGACCTCCGAGCCGTTCTCGATCGAGAAGGCCGGCGTGAAGCCGGTCGTGTTCCTGCTCGCCGACTTCGGCTATCCGCCCTACTCCGAAGCGCTGGTCGTCCGGCGCGACACGCTCGTCCGCCGCGCCGACGTGCTCGAACGCTTCGTGCGCGCGTCCGCCGAAGGGTGGAAGAGCTACCTCGCGAATCCGGCGCCGGGGAACGCGCTCATCCGGAAGGACAACCCGCAGATGAGCGACGAACTGCTGGCCTTCAGCGTCGACCAGATGAAGAAGCACGCGATCGTCGAGGGCGGCAGCGCGAAGCGGGACGGACTGCTGTCGATGACCGACGCGCGCTGGCGCGCCACCGTCGATTTCCTGAAACTCACGCGGCTCGCGAAGCCGGACGTCGACTATGCGAAGGCGTGGAGCCTCGCGATCGTGCACGGCGTCAAGGTCCTGCCCTGAGCATTCCCGCGCACCGGCCGGCGCGGAACGACGCTCCCGCGGTCGCCTTGTCGGGCGCCGCCAAGACCTGGCCCAACGGCACCCGCGCGCTCGACCCGATCGATCTCGAGGTCCGCCGCGGCGAGTTCCTGACGGTGCTCGGCCCTTCGGGCTGCGGGAAGTCGACGCTGCTGCATCTGATCGCGGGCCTCGAAGCGCCGACCTCGGGCGACATCGCGTGGTGGGGCGCGCCGTTCGAGCGGACCGGCACCTCCGGCCGCCGTCTCGCGATGGTGTTCCAGGCTCCGACGCTGATGCCCTGGGCGCGGGTCGACGCCAACGTGCGCCTGCCGCTCTCGCTCGCCGGCACGCCGCGCGACGAGGCGGATCGCGCGGTGGATGACGCACTCGCCCTCGTCGGGCTCGCCGACAGCGCGCGTCGCTGGCCGCGCGAACTCTCCGGCGGCATGCAGATGCGTGCATCGATCGCGCGGGCGCTCGTCACCCGCCCCGACCTCCTCCTGATGGACGAGCCGTTCGGCGCGCTCGACGAGTTCACGCGCGCGCGCCTCGACGACGAACTCTCCGCGCTGTGGCGCGAGCGCGGACTGACCGTCGTGTTCGTCACGCACAGCATCCACGAGGCGGTGTACCTGTCGACGCGCGTCGCGGTCATGGGGCCGCGCCCCGGCCGCCTGGTCGACGAGGTCGAGATCGACGAACCGTTCCCGCGCGGCGAGCGCTTTCGCGTGACCACCGCGTTCGCGGGCTACGCCGCGCGGCTGTCCCGGCGCATCGCCGAGGCCGGCGGCGGCATCCCCGACGACACCGGCAGGAGCAGGCGCCGATGAACCGCGCGCCTGTCGAGGGCACGTCGCGCTGGCGCTTCGCGGCTCCGGCGATCGTCGCCATCGCCGTGCTCGCGCTGTGGCAGGCGTGGACGGTCGCCTGGGACGTCCCCGCGTGGCTCGTTCCGTCGCCGCTCACCGTCGCGCGCACGCTCGTCGCCGATGCGCCGCTGCTCTTCGCCTCGCTCGGTGTCACCGTCTCGATCGCCCTGACCGCGCTCGCGCTCGCCATCGTCTGCGGGGTCGCGATCGCGCTCGTCTTCGTCCAGAGCCGCTGGATCGAGACCGCATTCACGCCCTGGGTCGTGCTGCTGCAGGTCACGCCGATCGTCGCGATCGCGCCGCTCATCATCATCTGGGTGAAGGACACCCGCACCGCGCTCGTCCTGTGCGCCGTCGTCGTCGCGATCTTTCCGATCGTCTCCGACACCACGCTCGGTCTGCGGAGCGTCGATCCGCGCCTCGCCGACCTGTTCCGCATGAACCGCGCGACGCGCTGGCAGGTGCTGACGCGCCTGCGCATCCCGAGCGCGCTACCGTACTTCTTCGGCGGGCTGCGCATCGCGAGCGGCCTCGCGCTGATCGGCGCGGTCGTCGCCGAGTTCGTCGCCGGCACCGGCGGCCAGGGCGCCGGCCTCGCCTACCAGATCCTGATGGCGGGCATCCAGCTCGACATTCCGCGCCTGTTCGCCGCGCTGGTGCTGATCGCGCTCGCCGGCGTCGCGTTCTACCTCGGGGCGGCGCTCGCCTCGAAACTCGCGCTCGGGCAGTGGCACGAGAGCGAGCTGTCCGGGCGCTGAGAAGCTGTGAAAGAACCCGGCAGCGGCGCGATCGAGGCCAACGCTTGGTCAAGCCGCCGGCTCGAGCGGCACCTCCCAGCCCGGGAACAGGAGCACGGCAGGGTGGCAATTCAGCGCCCGGGCGAGAACCTTCGCGCGCTCGACCCCCAGGTTGACCCGGCCGTTCTCGATGGCAGAGATGTTCGCCTGCGACATGCCGGTCAGCTTGGACAACTGGCTCTGGCTCAGCTCCTGCAACTCGCGCAGGATGCGCACGGACTCGCCCACGCTCACCTCCACGCGCCGCCTGGCGGGACGAAAGGTCTTCATGTCAGGTTCTTCGATAGTCGTGAGGCGTCACGTGGACCACCTGGATCAGCTGCACCTCTGCGGCGACGCGATAGATCACCCGCCACTGCGCTCCCAGGCGTGACGATCGATGTCCCTTCCATTCGCCGGACAGCGCTTCGTCGCGAAATCCCCTGATCGCGCGCAATCCCGGTGGTCCGGAGAGCACGGCGATGTCCTTCCACTTCTCGTAGCGCTTCAGGATCTCGATCGGCACGGAACCCGACAGCTGCCTGTCGACGCGGCGGTGCTCCTCGAGGCGCCACATGTATCATCATGGATATGCCACATATGGCATGTCAAGCCCCGCGTGTCCGCGAATCAGTCGGCCTGCCCGCATTCCGAGGCGGCCAGCCGCCGGCGACGATGTTCGCGGGTGCAGCCCTGATCCACGGTGGCCAAAGGCTCCCGGCGATACGCCTCAATCCGTCACGAGCTTCAAGCCGACGATCCCCGCGACGATCAATCCCACGCACACGAGCCGCGCGACCGTGGCCGCCTCGCCGAACAGCACGATGCCGAGCGCCACCGTCCCGACCGCGCCGATGCCGGTCCACACCGCGTAGGCCGTGCCGACCGGCAGCGTCTTCATCGCCCAGCCGAGCAGCACGACGCTCGCGACCATCGCCGCGCCGGTCCCGAGGCTGGGCCAGGTCCGCGTGAATCCCTCGGTGTACTTGAGGCCGATCGCCCAGCCGACCTCGAAGAGTCCCGCGACGAACAACGCGAACCACGCCATGCTCCGCCCCTTGCGATGGGAAAGCGCCGATTATCGCTCCGCCTGTGGTCCAATACGCTCGATGCCCCGCGCCCGCAGCCGCTGAAAGGCCATGGAGAGCTTCGACGTCGTGGTCGTCGGCGGAGGCGTGGTCGGGACGTCGATCGCCTGCCACCTCGCGATGCTCGGCGCCCGCCGCGTCGCGCTCCTCGAACGCGGCACGCTGGGCGGCGGCACCACCGCGCAGTCCTCGTGCATCCTGCGCACGCACTACTCGGTGCGCGAGGACGCGGAACTCGCGCACGCGGCGATCGGCATCTTCGCGCGCTTCGCCGAGTACCTCGAAGACCCCGAGGCGGTCTCCGGCTACAACCGCTGCGGGCTGATGATCGTCGCGCCGGAAGGGGAGCGCGCCGAGGCGCTGAAGGCGACGCTCGCGGTCGAGCGCTCGCTCGGCATCGACGCGCGCGACCTCCCGATCGCCGAGGCGCGCGAGCGTCATCCGCTCGTGTCGTTCGACGACATCGCGCACGTCGGCTTCGAGCCCGACGCGGGCTACGCGGACGCGCACCTCGTGCTCTCGTCGTTCGTGCGCGCCGCCCGCCGTCGCGGCGTGTCGTTCCGCGAAGGCGTGAACGTGACCGGCCTCGTCCGCGACGCCGCCGGACGGGTCACCGGCGTGCGCACGCCGGCGGGCGAGCTACGCGCCGGCGCCGTCGTCTGCGCCCAGAACATCTGGTCGCGCGAGGTCGCGGCGTGGACCGGGATCGACCTGCCGCTCACGATCTCGCGCCACGCCGTATTCACGCTCGAAGGGCCCGCGGCCTACACGAAGGACCTGCCGGTGCTGAAGGATCTCGCGTCGCACGCGAAGCTCTACCTGCGGAGCTACGCGACGCGCCAGCTCCTGGTCGGCGACGGCAACGAAGGCGAGACGCTCGACCACCCCGACACCGTGCAGGCCGACGTCCCGCTCGACCACGTCGTCGAACTGGGTGCGGAGGTCGCGCACCGCCTGCCCTCGTTCGCCGAGGCCGGGCTCGCGTCGTCGTGGACCGGCGTCTACGACGTGACGCCCGACTGGAATCCGGTGCTGGGCGCGCTCCCCGGGGTCGAGGGGCTAGCGGTCGCCTACGGGTTCTCCGGGCACGGGTTCAAGCTCTCGCCGATCGTCGGCCGGCTCCTCGCCCAGCAGGTGCTGGGCCTTCCCACCGACTACCCGCTCGAACCCTACGCGCTCGAGCGCTTCGTCACGGGACGGCTCCTCTCCGGCCGCTACGGCTCCGGGGCGGTCTCCTGACCGCTCCGGACGCGCTCGCCGTGGCATACTGACCGGACGATCGCCCGCCGCGTCCGCGGGCTCCCTGGGGAGGTTCCATGCGTCAACAGCGCCTTATCGCCGCGGCCGCGATCGCGGCCGCCGTCGCCTTCGCGGGCCACGCCACCGCGCAGGAGCGTGTGTTCTTCGGCATCGCCACCGGCGGCACCGGCGGCACCTACTATCCGCTCGGCGGGATGCTCGCCCAGCTCATCAGCAACAAAGTGACGATCGGCGGCAAGAAACTCTCCGCGACCGCCGAGACCGCGGGCGCGTCGGTCGCGAACGCGCAACTCCTCGGCCGCAAGGACATCGAGAGCGCGTTCGTCGCGGCCGACATCCTCGACGCCGCGTACAACGGCAAGGGCCAGTTCGACGGCAAGCCGCTCAAGAACCTGCGCGCGCTGGGCGCGCTCTATCCCGAGCAGGTGCAGCTCGTGACGCTCGCGTCGGCCAACGTCAACACGTTCCGCGACCTGAAGGGCAAGAGCATTTCGTCGGGCTCGCCCGGTTCCGGCCAGTGGCAACTGCTGGGCGACCTGCTCGAGACCTACGGCATGACGCGCAAGGACATCGGCGAGGACCTGTCGTCGTTCACCCAGTCGGTCGACAAGATCAAGGACGGCAACCTCGTCGCCTCGCTCATCACCGCCGGCGCGCCGACCTCGTCGATCACCGACCTCGCGAACGCCCGCGACATCCGCATCGTGCCGCTCGCGGGGCCGGAGATCGAGGCGCTGCGCAAGAAGCAGCCGTACTACGCGAACGTGCAGCTTCCGGCGAACACCTACAAGGGCCAGGCGGCGCCGGTCGACACGCTCGCGGTGATGGCGGTCTGGGCGACGCACGACGGTCTCTCCGAGGCGATGGCCTACGAGGTGACCAAGGCGCTCTACGAGAACACCGCGACGCTGGGCCAGGTCCACCCGAAGGGCAAGGAGATCTCGCTCAAGACGGCGCTGCTGTCGGTGTCGATCCCGCTGCACCCGGGCGCGGAGCGCTACTACCGGGAGAAGGGCCTCATCAAGTGACGCCCCCGCCCGGGATCGGTTGGATGCTGGTCCCGGGCGTGTTTCTCGGCGCGAGCGCGCATGCCGCGTGCCTCACGCTCGCGTCGCACCCCGACGGAAAGCCGCTCGCGCAGTTGGAGGCGCCCGGCGCGTCCCCCGCGTTCTCGATCCGCTACGTCCATTCGGTGACCCGCACGCCGGTCGTGGAACGCTACCGGGTCGACGGAACCTCGATCGAAGAGACCGAGATCCGGTTCAGCCAGCACGGTCCGGGGCTTCCCACCGCCGCCGACGCGGACGGCGCATGGCGTCGCGAAGGCGACACGATGGTCGTGTCGATGCACCGGCGCTTCGACTCGATCGCCCTCCGCGTCCACGCGGACCAGAAGTGGCGCCTCGCGATCGACGGCGACCCGCGCCCCGTCGATCTCGCCCAGTGGGGAAACCGCGCCGTGTCGCTCGCCGCGCGCCCCGGCGCATGCCAGGCCGGCCCCGGCGCGAGCGGACTGCGTTGATCGCGACCAGGCCGGATCCCGGCACCCCCCATTTCTCCCCATGACCGCGCACCCGCCCAACCCCCACGGCAACCTGCTGACCGACCAGGTCGAGGCCGTCTCGGCCGAGAAGCAGGCGGAACTCATCCGCACGTTCGACTCGGAATCGAATTTCCGGACGCTCGTCGGTCCGGTCGGCATGCTCGTGACGACGATCGCGGTCGTTCTGTCCGGTTTCCACATCTACACGGCCGGTTTCGGCCTGCTGGTCGAGATCAAGCACCGGGCGTTCCACCTCGCGCTCGTGCTCGCGCTCGTCTTCCTCGTGTTCCCGCACAAGCGGCCCGCCGCCGATCTCCGGCACGCGGCGCGAGACTGGGGTTGGAGCCTCGTGTTCACGGCGTTCTACCTCTACCTCGCCTGGGCGCTCGTCGATCGCCTGTCGGCGATCGGCGGGTTGCAGAACGGCTGGGCGTTTATCGCGCTCGTCGGCTTCGTGTCGTTCATCTCGCTGCCGTTCCCGCAGTTCGGCGGCACCGGCGATCGCCTGTCGTGGGTCGACTGGCCGCTCGCCGCGCTCGCGGCGGCGGTTTCGCTCTACTTCATCGTGTTCTTCGACGACGTGTTCATCGCCCGCGTCGGCGCGCCGATCGCGCAGGACTACATGATGGGCGTGCTCGCGATCGTGATCGTGATGGAGGCGACGCGGCGCACCATGGGCCCGCTGCTGCCGGCCATCGGCATGGCGTGCCTGCTCTACGCGCTCCTCGGCCGCTACATGCCGGGCATCCTCGCGCACCGCGGCTACCCCGCCGATCGCGTGATCAACCACATCTACGTCGGCACCGAGGGGATCTACGGAATCGCGGTCGGCGTCGTCGCGACCTACGTGTTCCACTTCGTGCTGTTCGGCATCCTCGCGCAGATGACCGGCCTCGGCCGGCTGTTCATGGACCTCGCGACGATCGTCGCCGGGCGCTTCTCGGGCGGCCCCGCGAAGGTTTCGGTCGTGTCGTCGGGACTCTTCGGGATGATCTCGGGCTCGGCGATCGCGAATGCGGTGACGACCGGTTCCCTCACGATCCCGCTGATGAAGAAGTACGGCTTCTCGCCGCGCTTCGCCGGCGCGGTCGAGGCCTCCGCCTCCTGCGGCGGCCAGGTCACGCCGCCGGTGATGGGCGCCTCCGCGTTCGTGATGGCGGAACTCCTGGGCGTGCCCTACAAGTTCCTCGTGATCGTCGCGATCGTGCCGGCGCTCTTCCACTACTTCGCCTGCCTCACGATGGTCCACCTCGAGGCGAAGCGGCTCAAGCTCGAGGGCGTCGAGCCGCACCTGATCCCGAAGCTCTCGCGCGTGATCGGCGAGAGCTGGCACCTCGTGTTCCCGCTCGTGGCGCTCGTCACGATGCTCCTCCTCGACTACACACCGTTCCTCTCGGCCTTCTGGGGCATCGTGCTGTGCTTCGTGTGCTCGTACATCCCGCTGATCGCGCGGAAGCTCGGCTGGGGGCACCTGCAGGGCCAGACGCTCACCTGGGGCCCGTTGATCGAAGGCCTCTCCGAGGGCGCCAAGTACGCGCTCGCGATCGGCGCCGCGTGCGCGTGCGTCGGCCTGATCCTCGGCACGCTCACGCTCTCCGGGCTCGGATTCAAGTTCTCGGGCGCGGTCGTCGATCTCGCCGCGCAGGTCGGGGGCCTCGTCCGCGCGTTCGACCCGATCGGGCTCGTGACCGAGAAGGGCGCGACGGTGTTCTTCGGCCTCCTGTTCGTCGCCGTCGCGTGCATCCTGATGGGCACCGGCATTCCCACGACGCCGACCTACATCATCCTCGCGTCGATCGCGGCGCCCGCGCTGGCGACCCTCGGCGTGCCGCTCCTCGCCACGCACTTCTTCGTCTTCTACTACGGCGTGCTCGCCGACGTGACGCCGCCGGTCGCGCTCGCCGCCTACGCGGCGGCGGGCATTGCCGGATCCGAGCCGATGCGCACCGGGTTGACCGCGTTCCGCCTGTCGATGGGCAAGGCCCTGGTGCCGTTCATGTTCACCTACACTCCGGCGCTGCTCTTCGTCGACTTCACCTGGGGCGCGTTCGTCACCGCGGTCGTCGCCGGCGCGATCGGCATCCTCGCGCTCTCGGCCGCCTACACGCGCTGGTGGGCGACGGCGATCACGCGCGTCGAGCAGGTCGTGCTGACGGTCGGCGGGCTGATCCTCGTGTTCAACCAGTTCTGGCTGAACGTGATCGGGATCGCGATCGTCGCGATCACGCTCGGCATGAACACGCTCCGCGCGAAGCGCTGAGCCCCCCGCGCCCCGGGGGTGCCCCCGCGAGGTCCTCCGTCAGCGGGCCGGCGCCGCCGACGCGACCCTGTCGGCCGCGACCTTCGAGGTGTCGAGCGCGAGCCCGCTGTGCTCCCACTCGGGCATGCCGCCGCGGAACCAGTAGACGGTCTTGAATCCGCCCGCGAGCGCGACCTGCGAGGCCTTGTACGACTTCCAGCACTCGGGCCCGTTGCAGTGGAAGATCACGGGCTTCGCGCGGTCCATCGTCGCGGGGAGCGCGAACTCGTCGGCCTTCGGGTCGAACGCGACGTCCTTCACGCTCTTCTCGACGTAGGGCATCGAGATCGCCCCCGGTATCCGCTTCTCGCCGTATTCCTTCGCGGTGCGGACGTCGACGATCGCCACGCCCGTGCGCGCGAGCGACTGGACCTCGTCGGCCGTCACGACCTTCGCGCCGGGCAGTCGCGCCGGCGTCCAGTTGCCCAGCGCCGCGACGTAGCGGTAGGCGCCCGGGTCGGGGCGATGCGCGACTCGCCCGATGCCGGGCATCGTGCCCGCCGGGCTCAGGAACCATCCTTCGAGCTTGGCGCGCATCGGCTCCGGAACGTCCTTGCGCACGACGACCGACATGCCGCCGGGCACCGGCCGTGACGTGAGCAGCGGCGCGCCCTTCGCCCCGCCGGTTTTCAGCCACTGCTCGACGTCGGCGCGCTTCGCGACCGTCGCGTCGACCATGCCGGTGTCGATCGCGAACAGGCCCGCGCCGGACGTGCGCCGGTAGAGGACGTCCTTGAACGTCTTGAGCGACTGCCCGGACTCGTTCAGCATCCCGCGCGCCACGTAGGCGGCGACCGAGTCCTGCTGCGGCAGGTAGATGCGCCCACCCTTGAGGTCCGCCGCGGCCTTCGCGCCCGACTTCGCGACGAGCTGGTAGATGTCGTCGGCTTCCGTCGAGCCGACGAGCCCGTAGCCGTGCGCGAGCGCCGAGGCCGCGACGTGCGCGGGAGCGATGTAGACGTCGTACTCGCCGGTGCGCGTCGCGCGCATGGCGTCGGACAGGTCCTGGGACTTCAGCACCTTGGCCGGCGTGCCGGTCGCCTTCGACAGCGAGGCGGCGATGTCCTGCACGCCGATCACCATCGATTCGCGGTCGGACGGATCGACGGCCACGAGCACCTTGATGTCGGCCGCGGCCGTCCCGGCCACGAACATCAGCGCCCACGCGAGGACTGTCTTGTTCATTGCGGCTCCCCCAAAGGGATGGGCAGACACCCGGGGAGCCTGCAAGGTTCGTGCCGCTGCCGGCCGCCCGCACCCGCCGCCCGATTGCCTTTCCATTCAGTGACTTGCATCGACGCCCGGCGTCTGCGCTGCGGACTTCGGGCGGCCCTGCGACGCCGGAACGCGGCGCGGGGGTCCGCCGTCCGAGGGGCACGCCTATCGGGGTCCGTCCGACAGACCCCCGGAAGACCGGCGGCTAACGTCGGCGGGATGCGCCTGTCGCTCCGGTTCCTGCTGCCCCTGATGCTGGTCGTCGGG